>NZ_JACJFI010000261.1 GCF_014164505.1 Shewanella sp. SG41-4
GTTTTTATTCATCATTGGTGGCCGGATATGGTGCGATGTGAGTGAAGTTAATCGAGGCAACCCTCCTGTTGTCTTGAGACGCTAAGCATAGGTTTCACTATATTATTTACCGCCCCTCAATGTAGAAACCGACTTAGCTAAACTCATTCGCGTATCAATTGTGAGTTAACCGGCACTACTAGTTAGGCGTAGCGATGAATGTCAGCAGTCTTAGTTAGTCTCAACTCTAATTAATCATTGGGCTGACGTGGTTTAACTCGATGAAAATAGTTTTATTTAATGTCTGTCATGTCAAACCTGCCTACTTGACTTTTTTGCTAGCAGGGCACTTTGACACTTTGAGATCGTGTTGGGTGTAAGTAAATGCGGTTCAGTTTGCAGGACAAAATACTGTGTGATACCTGGCCGTCATCTTGGATTGACGATATCTAAGAAAACACATAGCTAGGGTATTACTACACCGGTTCATTTAATCCATTCTAGTTGAGTAGTGCAATCAACAGACATAAAAAAAGGCAATCAAATGATTGCCTATCGATCGACTTAGCGATCAAGGGGACCGCGCTAGAAGTCCCAGGGAGATGATGAACAAAAGTGAATATCACTGTTATTAAATTTGAGTATCTAATGCTAGAAAAGTTCAATATAAATGAATATTTTTATCAAAATAATGATATTAATTTTATACCAATTATTTATCAGCGACTTAAGCGATCTATTTTTCTGCATTTTTCGATAATCTAAGTACGCCTATTCGAGCATATCGCTGCTACATGGAATGGTTGTAGACTGGAAGTGGTCAATTATCTGCCACCTATAATCAGTAATCAGTAAAGAGTAGGCAAAAAAGGTGATTAACATGATATTAATCACTCAATACCCAAAAACACTGATTATCGGTATACGATTCAACTATAGAGGTTATGGTTATCCAAGCAGTTTTTCGATGATAGCGTTAAGGTCTTCAGGCTTTGTTGTTGGTGCATAGCGTTCAATCACGTTACCTTGTTTATCGACTAAAAACTTAGTGAAGTTCCATTTTATCGATTCACTTCCTAAAAGGCCTTTGGCAGATTTTTTTAGATGTTGGTATAACGGATGGCTGTTACTGCCATTGACTTCAACTTTACTAAATAATGGGAATGTAACGCCAAAGTTTAGTTCGCAGAATTGACTGATCTCATCTTCATTGCCTTGCTCTTGTTTGCCGAATTGATTACAAGGAAAGCCTAAAACAACTAAACCGCGATCTTTATACTGTTGATATAATGCTTCAAGTGCTTTGTATTGTGGGGTGAAGCCGCATTCACTTGCTGTATTAACAATAAGCAGAACATTATCTTTAAAACTCTCCATAACAACATCATTGCCTTGAATGTCTTTTACGGTAATAGGGTAAATTGCTGCGGTCATGTGATGCTCCTTTAGATGAAAGGTAAACTATAATGGTAAAATGCTTAGCTGGCAATTAAGTTGTTAGCAATTTAATATATCTGTTTGCTTATCAATACTAATTTCAATATAGATGCGCATATTTTACTATCAAGAATTAAGGACTGGCTTATGAGTGAATTAAAGAACGAAGTTAGTTCTGAAGATGAAATCGACACCAGTTCACAACCACAGGCTGATGTCAGTCAAGTGGTACATTTGTTAACTGAAGCAGAAGGCGACGAACAGGCCGAAATGTTCAGTGAAATCTTGACTGAAGCAGAGCCAGGCACAATTGCTTTATTATTAGAATCGTTACCACTTGATGAACGTTATGAACGTTGGCAGCAAGTCGATGTTGAAGAGCGTGTAGACGTTCTAAACTTAATGCGCGCCGATCCTCGTTTAGGCATTGTTAAGAAAATGCCAGATGAGGAACTAGACTTACTCTTTTCTCAATTAAGTCCTGAAGACCTTATTGAATGGAGTGATTCGTTACCTGACAATATTACCGACCGCGCATTAGCGCAGATGGGTGAACGTCAACGTAAGCACTTCGAACTGTATGATCAATATTCTGAAAATGAAATCGGTCGTTATGCTGATCACCAGATGTTGGCATTAAGTCTTACTTCTACCGTCGCGCAAGGACAACGATTTTTTCGTCGAATTGATTTAGATTGTAATGACCATCTTTTTTTAGTAGATAAAAACGATAAATATTTAGGTACAGTGCGTCGTTATGACGTTTTCAGAACTGCGGATCTTGACACTCAATTACAAGTGTTAAAGTGGGATGACAGCCGAGTTATCTCTGCGGATTCATCTTTAATCGAAGCTGCCGAAGCCATTGAGCATAGTCGCGAACTTGAATTACCGGTTGTCGATGAAGATGGTATATTAATTGGCCGAATGACATTGCGAACCGCTACAGCATTAGTGCGCGAACATTACGAAGCACAATTAATGGCAACTGCTGGTATGGATGAACACGACGATTTATTCGCCCCAATTGTAGTGGGTGCAAAACGTCGTGCAGTGTGGCTAGGGATTAACTTACTTACAGCATTTTTAGCATCTGCTACCATCGGATTATTCGAAAATGTATTGTCGCAAGTGGTTGCGTTAGCGGTATTGATGCCAATTGTGGCTTCAATGGGTGGCATTGCAGGTAGCCAGTCGCTAACGTTAATGATCCGCGGCATGGCAATGGGTCAGATTTCAGCTGGTAACGTGATGTCGTTGATGAAAACGAACTCGGTATCGGTGCGCTAAACGGCATGTTGTGGTCGATTGTCATCGGTATTATTGCTGGATGGTGGTTTAACGATACCATAATGGGTGTCGTTATTGCCTGTGCAATTTTAGTTAACATGGCTGTTGCAGCTATTGCTGGTGTGATGGTGCCAATGATCTTACAGCGTTTTAATCAAGACGCGGCGTTATCGGGTTCGGTTATTCTAACCACTGTAACCGATGTCGTAGGCTTTTTTACGTTCTTGGGATTAGCCACCATATTTTATCTGTAAAGTGGCAATACTTGTTACATCGGAAACGACTGATTTAGCATCGTCCAAAGCTTTATTTAAATGGTCTTGAGTTCCTCAAGGCCATTTTTATTTCAACAAAAAAGCAAGTTGCAGGCAACTTGCTTTTTAAACTTGATGAGAAAATCCTGTTAAATTATTTCCACTTAGCAGGCGCGAACTCCATTTCTGCATTATCGTCAAAGTAACGGCGCTTAGTATCTCGGCGACGTTGTTTTACTTTTTTCGATTTTGGTTTTCCCTTGATGTTATCGCCCCATGGCGCATCATCTTCATCAAATTCAAATGAGTGTGACATTTTCAACATTCCAGATAACTGTACCTCTGTTGGTACAGCCTCTTTTTACCTAAAGTTAATGACAAGCTAAAGCGAAATATTTCATCCTTGATGGTAAAAATTATTGCACGTAAACATGACACTGATATGACAATTGAATTTTTACTTTAAATAATCAAACCTTACTAAGCGCCAACTCATTAAGACATTGAGCTAACTGTTGTTCCCAGGGGTTGGGTATGACAATTGAATGAGATAAGCGGGTGTCTAATACACTGAAAGCGGGTCTATTAACGATCGAGGCATATTGTTCTGATGTTACAGGCTGTAAATAAATTGACTGAGGTAATAAGCCTAACGCTATTCCTTGTGTTTTGATCTCTTGAGCAAACTCATACCAAGTACACTTACCTGCATTACTCCAATGGTAAATCGCTGACCATTGTTTTTGTGAACACAGTTTCCACAGAAAACGTGCAAAATCGTCAACCATTGTCGGGCTGCCCGTTTGGTCGTTAACAACTTTGATCGGGTTGTCTGCGCTTGATCCTATCGTTTGTTGATTATGTGACTGCGTCATTAACTTTAGCATAGTGGTAACAAAATTATTGCCGCTGTGATGGTAAAGCCAAGACGTTCGCACAATACAAAATAGAGCAGATTGATAGCTCAATAATGTCTCTTCGGCGAGTAATTTTGACTGCCCATAAGCATTAATGGCTGATGGTTTTTGTGTCACAGAATAAGGTGTCGATGAGCGACCATCGAATACATAATCAGTCGACAATTGAATTAGTTTTATTCCATAATTACTGGCTGCTTTTGCCATATACTCAACGGCCAATGCATTGATTTGCATTGCTGCGACTGGGTTTATTTGTGCTTTTTCTACATCAGTATAAGCCGCGCAGTTGATGATGATATCGGGCCGATAAAAAGCTAAGGCTTCATCAATGAGTTGTGGTTGAGTAATATCAACTTGTTGATGGCTGAGTTGGATTAGTTCTGCTGTTTTGGGCTGAGCACGTTTTAAAGCCCGCGCGAGTTGACCGGTTTGACCAAACGTTAAGATTTTCATTAATAGCGATCCAAATACCACTGAATTGTTTGGCTTAAACCATCCGAAAAGCTATGTTTTGGTGTCCAATGTAATGTAGTAGCCAATTTACTCGCATCAATGGCATAGCGGCGATCGTGTCCCGGTCTATCAGTAATATGTTGGATGAGTGAGGAAAATCCATTGCTACTTGCCAACTGATGATCCGGCACTAATTGGGTTAGTTGTTGGCAAATCCATGTTACCACCTGAATATTAGTTTGCTCATTATTACCGCCAACAGTATAAGTTTCACCCACGTTACCTAAGGTTAATATGGTGATTAACGCTTCGACATGATCATCAACATAAAGCCAGTCTCGAACTTGTTGGCCATTGCCGTAAATAGGAATTATCTCACCAGCAAGGGCGCGGGTAATGGTGAGCGGGATAAGTTTCTCAGGATGTTGATATGGGCCGTAGTTATTCGAACAATAACTGATCAATGTTGGTAAACCATAGGTTCGATGCCAGGCTTTCACTAAATGATCGCTTGATGCTTTACTTGCTGAATATGGCGAACTTGGGGAATAAGCACTTTGTTCATTGAAAAATCCGGTATCGGGTAAATCTCCGAACACTTCATCTGTCGAAATATGGTGAAAGCGAAATTGCCTAGCCTTATCGCTAGATAAAGCATTATAAAATTGCCTGCTGGCTTCTAGCAGTTGATATGTACCTACTATATTGGTTTGAATGAATTCAGCTGGGCCTGAAATGGATCGATCAACATGAGTCTCCGCCGCTAAATGCATCACGGCATCGGGTTGGAACCGATTAAACACTTCTGTTAATAATGTGCCATTACAGATATCACCTTCGATGAAATGATATCGTTCACTTTTGTTTATCATCGTAAGGCTTTGTGGATTAGCTGCATATGTCAGTTTATCGATATTAATGACGCTGTGATTCGTAAAGCCCAGGATAAATCGGATTAATG
>NZ_JACJFI010000262.1 GCF_014164505.1 Shewanella sp. SG41-4
CTTCGAATCCATTAAGGGTGATTTTTGCCGGAGTAATACCGCTGGCTAAACCTTGTTTGAGCCAATATGTTTGTTGCGCGAAATAACGTGGTAATTGCTTAAGTTTAGCTAAATAGTGCTGATAATCTTCAATACTATTGAAGCGAGCTTTAGCAATAGACGCAATATAAGCATGAAAACCACTTTCAGCTGTTATGGGTAAATAGTGGTCATGAAATCGATACATGTCGACTTCGTTTTGTAGCTGCTCTTGTAAAATCTTAGCATTGATGACATCTGATTTGGATAAGTTTTTCCGGTCAAGCTGCTTTAGTGTATGGAGAATTTGGAGCGTCTGTTGGTTCTTTTCTGCTAATGTTTCTGCAGATAGATCATCAAGCTTTGCGGCTACTGATGCATCTCCTAAACTGGCGGCTAACTCTGGTGAATAAGCTAAGTTAAGCGCCCAACTCTGGTCTATAATCGCTTGTAGTTCGGTATCTATCTGCGTTTGTTGGTGAGTGACTTGAGGCGCAATCTGTATCGTGGTTGAATGACTATTACAACCCAATAAACTTAACATTATCAGTGCAGGTAGGATCAGCAAGCGCATCAATAGTCCTTTATGGTTTAATCTGTTTGTTAGCTTTAGAGTATGCCCGATTTAAGTATAAAAAACACATTCCAAATTAGCGTTTGCTTTTTAGTGTGGTAGATTCCAGAAAAAAACATTGGCCATCAGAATTTGTATAAATACATGTTAAACTGAACATCATTCTCTGACCGACAAAACCAAACTAATGGCAGGGTAAGTTTATAGGGGTTAATTATGATAGATAAAACCATTCCGCTGGTTGATTTGCATCGACATTTAGACGGTAATGTTAATGTAAAAACCATTTGGGAATTAGGCCACCAACACGGTATTCAGTTACCCGCTAATTCGCTAGAAGAACTTGCGCCATTTGTGCAAATCCAAGGGAAAGAGAACAACCTAGTCGATTTTTTGAAGAAACTAGATTGGATGGTCGCTGTATTAGCTGATCTAGATGCTGTAAAGCGTGTTGCTTATGAAAATGTTATCGATGCAGCATCGCAAGGGTTAGATTACGCTGAATTGCGTTTCAGCCCTTATTACATGGCGATGAATCATAATTTGCCCATTGAAGGTGTCGTTGAAGCTGTTATTGATGGTGTTCGTGCTGGTGTAAAAGAGCATGATATTAGCGTTAACCTTATTGGTATTATGTCGCGTTCTTTTGGACAAGAGAAATGCCGCTTAGAACTTGAAGGCATACTTGCTCATCGTGATAGCATTGTGGCGATGGATTTAGCCGGAGACGAACTCGGTTTTCCTGGCGACTTATTTACAGAGCACTTTAAGCGTGTTCGAGATGCAGGGTTACAAGTTACCGCTCATGCTGGTGAAGCTGCGGGTGCTGAAAGTATGTGGCAAGCAATCAACATACTAGGTGCTACCCGTATTGGGCATGGTGTGAATGCGATTCATGATCCGAAGTTGATGGAGTATTTGGCCAAGCACCGTATTGGAATTGAATCATGTCCAACCAGCAACTTACATACGTCAACCGTTAAAGATTATGATGTTCATCCACTGCGTAAATTTATGGATGCCGGTGTATTGATTGGCCTTAATACCGATGACCCAGGTGTGAGTGCAATTGATATCGCTCATGAATATCGTGTGGTTAAATCTGAAATGGGTTTCAGTGATAGTCAACTGGCGACATTGCAACGTAATGGCGTGGAAATGGCCTTTATGTCTGACAGTGACCGCAAAGCGTTATACGCTAAAAAAGCGAAGTAAATAGCGAATGTAAGTAAAAAAATAGCCAGCAAATGCTGGCTATTTTTGTATTCTACTTTACATAAATAGTGAGTTAAATAACTCTTGAAAACTGCTGCTGACGGGCTTTCTGACGATAATATACATCAAAACACATACAAATATTACGAATAAGTAGACGACCGGTCTGGCTTACTGTTAACTTTCGATCAGTGATATCAACCAATTTATCATTTATGAATGTTTGTAATAGTTTAAGGTCTTCAGCAAAATATTCATCAAAGTTAATGGCAAACTTTTGTTCAATTTTGTCCATGTCTAAATCAAAATGACAGATAATCTGTTTAATGACCGCGCGACGAATTTCATCATCGTGATTTAAGCTACAGCCTTTCCATAATGCATGACCATTAGCATCAATAGATTCGTAGTATGGACGAATATCTTTTTGATTTTGGGCATAGCAGTCGCCAATTTGGCTGATAGATGATACCCCTAACCCAAGCAAGTCACATTCTTCTTGGGTGGTGTACCCTTGGAAGTTACGATGTAATTTGCCGGCATTTTGTAACTTTGCCAACTCATCATTGGGTTTGGCAAAATGGTCCATACCAATAAATTGATAACCCGCATCTGTTAACGATTCTATCGTTTGGCGAAGCATATCTAATTTCTGTTGTGGAGCAGGCATATCATGTTCTTTAATTTTACGTTGTGCAGCAAAACGCGATGGTAAATGTGCATAGTTAAAGACAGATAGACGATCAGGCGATAGCTCAATAATGCGCGCAATAGTTTTCGCAAACGTTTCTGGCGTTTGCAGCGGTAAACCGTAAATTAAATCAACGTTCGTTGATACAAAACCGAGTTCTTTAGCTCTGGCAATTAAGTCGAAAATAAATTGTTCGTCTTGCTCACGGTTAACGGCAATTTGTACTTCTTTATTAAAGTCCTGAACACCAATAGATACCCGGTTAAACCCAGCTTCTTTTAAGGTGTCTAACATGCTGAGCTCTATCTCACGCGGGTCAACTTCAATTGAGTATTCACCCACATCAGCAAAATTAAAGTGTTGTTTAATTAATGCGGTCAGTTTAAGAATTTGTTCAGGGCTTAAAAATGTCGGTGTACCGCCACCCCAATGCATTTGGGTTACGGTATAATTTTTGAATAATGGGGCGCGTTTAATAATCTCAGTGGCCAGATATTCAATGTATTGATCTGCTTTGTGAGAGTGGCGAGTAATAATTTTATTACAACCACAGTAGTAGCAAAGCTTGGCGCAAAAAGGAATATGCACATATAGCGACAGTTTATCTGACTTACTGTTTTTAATAGATGTCAGTAAGTTTTGTTCAGTAAAGGCATCGTCAAACTCTAGTGCGGTCGGGTAAGAAGTATAACGGGGACCGCTGTAATTGTACTTTTCGATCATCGACTGATCCCAACTAATCTGAGTGGGCTGCTTCAAGGCGTGTCCTCCGGGGGTAAATTAGCAACAGGCGAAGTATGCAATGTTCGTGATCAAATAACCTTGATCTAGGTTGTAAAAATGAATGTTGCCTATGGTGATTAGTGAGGTTTAGCGATAGCTGATATGAAATAATGACTAGACTGTGCAACAGGTCACAGTTTGTGTTTGGCGATTATTTAGGTAAGGCTGGTTTCTAGCCAAGGTTAAAACGCTGAGAGCCTAAATTGCGTGCCTTACCATCGTATCTCACTTCAGTAAGTTGTACTTTACCGCTGCGGTGTTTCAACACAATACTCGTTGAACGAGTGCCGTATTCCTCATGTTCGATAAAAATAGATGATAGACGTCGCTCCCACTCAAGACTGATGCCTGTTTGGGGTAAATCTTGATCTTTGGGTTGAGAAGTATCGCGCATGATATTGAGTAATTGGTCTATGCAAGGTGATTGCATTTGTTTGATATAGCTTTGTAGCTGTTGCTGACCTTTAGCCATTTTAGGCCATATATCATCCAGCGCACCGTTACTCACAGCATGAAAACCAGGCTTAAGCAAAGTAGTCGTTAAGGTTTTACTGTTAAAGCAATGGAGTTGATTGTGCTGTTCGAAGACTAAATTAAACGGATTGTAGTTAATCGAGTGTTCAGTTAACCATTGGCTATTGATGTGTTGTTTGGTTAGCGCGTCAACGACTAACTCTCCACGACTGCGAACGCCATCTTGCTGTTCGATTGCTCGAATATTGGTTAGCCCAGCAAATTGACCCTGTTCATTAATCCCTAACCAAGTACCACCGGCTTGTTTATCTTGCCCAGCGATAATGATTGGTGTTGTTGCCCAACGATAGGCGGGTTCGGTTGCTCTGTGATGAAATTCATCGCGGTTAGCACAGACAATTAAGGGGTAATCTGGATGCGCCTCAACGGCAATAAATAAAATACACATAGCAGCCCCTTAAAAATATCGACACCGCCATCATAACCTAATAAATCGATTATGATTAATGATGATGCTTATGTGGCGCAGCTGACTCGTGATGATGTGCAGCTTTGGTGTCTGAATGATGGCCGTGGTCATGGCTATGTGGTGCTGATTTTAAGTTGATCATCAAACGGCTTAAAAACTTTCGAGGTCCAAGTCGCAATAAGCTGGCGCCAAACAATAAAACGATTGCTACTAGACCAAGTATATTGACCGATTCAGGTAACTGTAATGTTAATGATGAGCTCAGAGTGAGTTGATCTGCCACCATTAATCCTACCAGTAAAATCCCGCCTAACATGAGTCCTTGTTTCCAATTCATTAACTTCAACTGGCCGATGCTGAGTACCGGCGCTGCGAGTAAAGTAAATGCCACAGCAATTTGGCTCCAACCACTGTAAGCCAAGGCAAGTGCCAAAATTACCGTGCCTAAATTACAAAAACGCATCGGCAAAAAGACTAATAGTAAAATAAATACCTGTAATGCAGGGTTCTCAAGCGGAACAGATGGATGACCTATCAAGTTTGCTAATACTAAGCTAAGGATAATCCAGGGGGCACTTCGGTCGACTAATTGGCTAAAGCCAAAGCGCCAAGGTGACTCTGATAGTGTTGGGTGCGGATCTGTTATATCAACTTTTGTCAGCGTCATTAGTGCCCCAATAGCTAATAGCCCCAATATTTGGTAAAGCGCAAACCAAGGGCCCAATAGTAATAAGGTAATTAACAATGCTTCAGGACCCGCTAGACGCTGCAACCAACGTAACCCTAGGGAAGGATGAGATGGGCGTAATCCAGCAGCAAACCTAGCGGTGGCGATAAAATAACTGCCTAATAAAATAGGAGAAATAGTCAGCAACCAACTAACGAATTGCTCTGAACCATGGTCTTTATGAGCGTGTTCATGGCCACCAGTATCCATCAGTAGCAGTAGGGCTAATAACCCTAAACCTAATAGGCTGCCAATGCCTGCTTGGTATTGATATTGACCTTGCTTGTCTT
>NZ_JACJFI010000263.1 GCF_014164505.1 Shewanella sp. SG41-4
CTTCATTTCGATAACATCCACTACTACGTCATTCCGGTAGCGCTTTTGAGCCGGAATCCAGGTGTTAATGCTTTACGCTTTAACGATCTCATGCAACAAACCAAGCAACACCTGGATCCCCGATAAAAGCATTCGAGGATGACGAGCTGTGAAGTAAGGATCGCTACCACAAGGCATTAGGAACCCACTACTACGTCATTCCGGTAGTGCTTTTGAGCCGGAATCCAGGTGTTAATGCTTTACGCTTTAATGATCTCATGCAACAAACCAAGCAACACCTGGATCCCCGATAAAAGCATTCGAGGATGACGAGCTGTGAAGTAAGGATCGCTACCACAAGGCATTAGGAACCCACTAGCACGTCATTCCGGTAGCGCTTTTGAGCCGGAATCCAGGTGTTAATGTTTTACGCTTTAAAGATCGCATGCAACAAACCAAGCAACACCTGGATCCGTCCCGGTAGCGTTTCTGAGCCGGGATAAAAGCATTCGAGGATGACGGGCTGATTGCTTCATTTAATTAACGCCCACTACTGCTTCATTTCGATAACATCCACTTACGTCATCCCGGTAATGCTTCTGAGCCGGGATCCATTCTTGGCTTTAGCTTTTCATTCAATAGAGCCATTGTCGCTTTGCTGTTAGGGGCTATAGCATCCAAGCCAACAGTTGGACTCCCAATAACCGATCTTAGGAATGACGGAGTGGGTGAGTTTGGTATAAGATACTAGTTATAAAAAAACGCGATGTGATGTCGTTAAACTCGCAGTGAATAAGATACCCCCAATGAAAATAATTGCCGATGAAAACATGCCTTATGTTGATGCCTTATTTGGTTATTTAGGCAAGGTTGAATATGTAAATGGCCGAACGTTGACGCCTAAACAAGTCGAAGATGCTGATGTGTTATTGGTGCGTTCGGTGACCAAAGTGAATGCAGCGTTAATTAAAAATGCGGATAAACTTAAATTTGTAGGTAGCGCGACAATTGGTACCGATCATATTGATGTTGATTATCTTTCGTTACGCAATATTTACTTTACTAATGCTCCTGGGTGTAACGCGACTGCAGTGGGTGAGTATGCATTTATTGCCATGCTGGAGTTAGCGCAACGTTTCGGAGAGTCTCTAGCCGGTAAAGTCGTAGGGATTGTGGGTGCAGGTAATACCGGCACCGCAGCCGCTAAGTGTATGCAAGCTTATGGGCTAAAAGTGTTGTTGTGCGACCCTATTAAAGCATTACAAGGTGATACCCGAGAGTTTGTGTCACTAGACACTATTATTGAGCAGGCTGATATTATTAGTTTGCATGTGCCTATTACTAAAGATGGTGATCATAAAACCTGGTATCTGTTTGATGAAGCTCGACTCAATCAGTTAAAGCCCAATACTTGGTTACTAAATTGCTGTCGAGGCGAGGTGATTGATAACCGAGCGCTGATCAAATTTAAACAGCAACGCGATGATGTAAAGCTGGTGCTTGACGTATGGGAAGGTGAGCCTAATCCTATGGCCGAGTTAGTCGCCTTGGCAGAGTTTGCCACACCACATATTGCTGGCTATAGCCTTGAAGGCAAAGCCCGCGGTACGTTTATGTTGTATCAAAAATGGTGTGAATTACTCGATTTTCCGGTAAAAAAATCATTAGAGAGTTTATTACCGACATTTCAATTTAACCAAATTGTCAGTCAAGGTGATTTAACCGAAAGCCAATTGTTGAAATTGTCGCGTTTAGTTTATGACTTACGTGACGATGATTTTAGGTTTAGAGGCTGTTTTTCAACGGCTACAGGTTTTGATTTAATGCGTAAAAATCATACCTATCGTCGAGAATATAGTGCTATCTCGTTAACGCAATCTGTGGACTATTTATCTGATGGTGCGATTAATCCACCGATGTTGAGTGCTTTAGGCTTTAATTAATTACTTTGATTAAATAACGCTAATATAGCCAGTAAAGCGACAGATTGAGGCTAAAAAACAGTAATTTTAGCCAGTTGAGAAAAAATCACTTCAAAGTCGGCTTTTTTAGTACATTAAGCCTAGTAAAACACAACTAAACTAGGGTAGATTGATTGTTCAAACTGGATAATATGGAGTCGAGCGTTAATTATGTCTCAGGAATTTAATGTAGTCGTTTTAGGTGCATCGGGCGCAGTGGGTCAAACTATGATTGAGATCCTCGAGCAGCGTAATTTTCCGGTTGCTAAGTTGTTTCCATTAGCGAGCAGTCGCAGTGCTGGCGAAACGGTCAGTTTTCACGGTAAACAAGTTGAAATTCTTGACGTAGAAACGTTTGATTGGACCCAAGCACAAATTGGCTTCTTTTCTGCTGGTGGTGATGTGTCTGCTAAATGGGCGCCGATTGCGGGTGACGCCGGTTGTGTTGTTATCGATAACACCTCACATTTCCGTTACGACGTAGACGTGCCACTGGTGATACCTGAAGTTAACCCAGAAGCCATTGCAGATTTTCGCAATCGCAATATCATCGCCAACCCTAATTGTTCAACGATTCAAATGTTAGTGGCACTTAAGCCCATTTATGATGCATTTGGTATTTCACGTATTAACGTGGCGACCTATCAGTCTGTGTCGGGCACCGGTAAAAAGGCGATTGATGAGCTAGCGGGTCAAAGTGCTAAATTATTGCAAGGGTTACCGTCTGAGCCGACTGTTTATCCAAAGCAAATTGCCTTTAACGTATTGCCTCAAATTGATGTGTTTATGGAAAATGGCTACACCAAAGAAGAAATGAAAATGGTGTGGGAAACGCAGAAAATTTTTGGTGATGACGAAATCGTTGTTAATCCAACGGCTGTGCGTGTGCCTGTTTTTTATGGTCACTCTGAAGCTATCCATATTGAAACTCGTCAACCTGTTGATGCAGAAGATGTTAAAGCTGTTTTACGTAATGCTCCAGGCGTAGAATTGTTTGATGATGATAGCGAATATCCAACAGCGGTAACTGAAGCCGCAGGTAATGATCCTGTTTATGTTGGTCGTGTTCGTAAAGATATTTCACACTCTCACGGTATAAATTTATGGGTTACTGCCGATAACATTCGTAAGGGTGCTGCATTAAACAGCGTACAAATTGCCGAGATCTTGATTAGAGATTATTATTAATTACGCGCTAACTATGTGTAATGACTTAATCAACAACGCGATTTAGTTTAAAAAGCCTGCAATGCGCAGGCTTTTTTGGTTTTACTTAGCCCAATAGTAGCAGGTGTGGTGAATCTAGTTTATAGTCGTAAACATATCATTTTTAACATCAATAACATTCAAATTGCCTGCGAAACTGGCCCTCCATGGATGTGATTAGATATAGTAAACGACCATAATACTAACGATAAAAATTGCCTAAAGCCTGTTGCCAACTCGGTAACTCAATAGCGCTAAAAGGGAAGGATGGGATGACTTTGCGTACTTCATATATTGTGGGTTTGATTGCCTGCACAGCGGTTGGTTTAACCAGTGTACAAATTTTTGAGCCTGTACAAGCAGAAACGCTCAAAATTACTGGGCCTAATGGCGAGGTTAAACAACAAGCGAAACGGCAATATGGTCCGACGACATCAAGAGATACGTTTTGGAGTATTGCGCAAAAAGTCAGACCCAGTGATAAGGTCAGTGTTTATCAAGTGATGGCGGCGTTGTTCGACGCTAATCCACATGCTTTTAGTGGCAATAATTACAATACATTAGAGCGAGGGATGATATTACTCGTTCCTTCTGCCGATGTGATGGCTGCCATACCCAATGATGTTGCTAAACGCCGAGCAGAACAAGATGATCGCCGTGTTAACACACAAACTCAGCCTCGTGCTGTTATTAGTAGACCTATACAAGTTCAAGCTCCTATAGTCGAAACGCCTAAAAAGCCGACTGCTGCAAAACCACTGCAAATAGTACAACAAACACCTTCTGTAGCAGTACAAACCAAAGCGATTAAAGAAGCTAACGCTGTTGTCGTAAATGATCTCAATAGCACCCTAGACGAAGCCAATTCAAAAACGCTAATGCTCACAGATGAGCTGGCGCGAGCACAAGATGAATTGATGGTCAGCAACGCTGACAATCAAGTGTTGAAGAATAAAATTGAACAAATGTCATTAAACATTTCGTCGCTTGAAGAAGATTTACAACTATTACGCGAAAAATATGAAGGTTTAACCCAAGAAAATCAAAAACTCATAGACCAAGCTGATAACGCTGAACCCGTTATAGAGCAACCTACAGACTTTTGGCGCAGCCTAATGGATAACACCATTTTGTTGGTCCTTGTCGCTTCGATTCCTTTGCTCATTATTTTTGGACTGATTTTCTGGTTACTCAGTCGCCGTAATAAAAAAGCTCAACAGTCTGAAATAGAAACAGTCACCAAATCTGAACAAGAGCCTGTGTCTGCAACAGGCATAGATGATTCGGATGATATGGTGGTCCATCTAGATGACGATGATGAATCAATTGATGATCTGTTGAATTTAGATAGCGCAGATTTACAGCCTGAAATCCAAATGAGTGGTGATACTGAGATTGAAATGGCGTCAGATATGTTCATTGGCGAAAAAGAGCCTGAGGACGAAGAAGGTACCTCGTTAGATGATTTATGGGCCGAGGCCATGGACAGTCAAGATTCTGATCTTGAACCTCTTGAAGATGATGATGATCTTGACAACTTGCTGGCTGGATTAGATTCTGACGACTCTCTCAAAGATGAAAACGATACGCTAGATGCATCTGCGGAAGATGATATTGACTCACTATTAGCTGAGTTTGATATGCAGGCCGAATCAGCCGTTAACCCGAGTAGCATAGCGGCGAAAGATGATATTGACTCGCTATTGGCTGAGTTTGATATGCCAGCAGAGGCAGATGATGTTGTTGAAGAGTCTATAAAATCTGCCGACACCAGCATGGATGATGATATTGATTCGCTATTGGCTGAGTTTGATATGCCTGCAGAGGCAGATGATGTTGACGCCGCAGCAGAAAAACCAGCCGATACCAGCACGGATGATGATATTGACTCACTATTAACTGAGTTTGATATGCCAGCAGAGGCAGATGCTGTTCCCGTTGCCGCAGCAGTACAATCTGCCGACACCAGCACAGATGATGATATTTCCTCACTATTGGCTGAATTTGATATGCCTGCAGAGGCAGATGATGTTGACGCCGCAGCAGAACAACCTGCCGACACCAGCATGGATGATGATAGTGACTC
>NZ_JACJFI010000264.1 GCF_014164505.1 Shewanella sp. SG41-4
GTAAGGCAGTGCTAATTAGCATGTCGACCAATTGGTCTATTCCTTACAAATTTTACGACCTGCATTTCAAAATGAAACATCGACTCTTATTGTTATTATTAGTGAGTGGTCTTAAATTATTATTATTATGAATTATCTTTATTCTTATATCTTAAATGTATCAGTCCGAAACCTGCTTGATGTTATTAGATTTATGTTACAAACAGCTGGGTTTACCTCGGTACGGGGTGTATTTAACGCTAAAAGTGCCAACACTGTCAAGCTATAATCGGTGAAGTTGACGTCAACGTAAACTTTGTATCATAAAAAAATGGGCTTAAAAGCCCATTTTTTATTGTCTAATATTTAGTAGTATTAGTTCTTAATACTTGAAATATATTTAGATAATGCTTCGATATCGGCATCTGATAGTTTTTTAGCTACATCTTGCATCATGCCGTTTAAATCATTGTGACGACTAGCATCACGGAATTTTGTTAGCTGAATTTTGATATAGTTAGCATGTTGACCACCAACAGTAGGGAAACCAGCTGCTTCTGCACCCTGACCTTCAGGTCCATGACATGCAACGCATGCAGTAATACCACGGGCAGCATCACCGCCTTTGTACAGATTTTCACCTGCGGCTGGTACATCGGCAACATCGGCGACAACTTTTACTTGGCTAGCGAAGAATGCTGAAATATCAGCTATGTCTTCATCGCTTAGACCCATTGACATACCGATCATGATTGGGTCCATACGACCTTCAGCACCACCGGTTTTAGCCGCTAATCGGAATTCTGTTAATTGTTTTTCAAGATATGCAGGGTGTTGGCCTGCTAATTTAGGATACATATCAATCATGCTATTGCCGTCAACACCGTGACAGGCAGAACATACGATTGCTTTAGTTTTGCCTACTTCAGCATTACCTTCAGCCATAACTGGTGATGACATAGCGGCGACTACAGACAGCGCAAGAGCTAACTTTTTCATGGCGTTCCAACTTCTAGTTAATTTATTGTCCTGAGCTTACTAGGAAGACCCGCAAGCGTGGTAAAATGTTTTTCCAAGCGCTTTGATGTAGTTTACGATGCTCGTGAAGAGCGAGATCATTTATGACTACATCACACATATTAGCGTTGCTTGGGTATATAATATGATCAGGCTAATATTTTACACGAAAACGTGCAAAAGTAAGCAATTGTTAAAAATTTATGGTAATGCGTTTACTAGAAGTAATTTAATTGGAGTTAAGAGTGACAGATTCTCGTATCGATTTCCGTAGGGCTAAGTTTTTAATCAGTGCGCCAGATATTGCGCATTTAGATCAGTATCTTCCTGGGGATATCGGGGTGGAGATTGCGTTCGCTGGGCGCTCTAATGCTGGTAAATCTAGTGCGCTAAATGCGCTTACTGAACAAAAAAGTTTAGCTCGAACCAGTAAAACACCGGGTCGTACCCAATTGATCAACGTGTTTCAGCTAGATGATGATCGTCGTTTAGTCGATTTACCAGGTTATGGTTTTGCGCAAGTTCCTTTAGCATTAAAACATAAATGGCAAGAAGCGCTTGGCGAATATCTACAAAAGCGTGCTTGTTTAAGTGGCGTGGTGGTATTGATGGATATCCGTCATCCATTGAAAGATCTCGATATGCAAATGATCGAATGGGCTGTATTAAGTAATATTCCGGTATTAGCATTATTAACTAAATCGGACAAATTGACTCAAAGCGTCAAAATGAAAACCGTTAATGATGTGCGTGCAGCTTTAAAAAGTTTTGGTGATAAAGTGCAAGTGGAGACGCTGTCGTCGCTAAAAGGCACCGGTAAACCCAAAGTGCTGAGCATCTTAAACGATTGGTGTCATCCTGAATGGTTAGCTGAACAGAAGGCTGAGCAAGCGTCGGAGTTAGAGTCAGAGTAGTGGTCGAGTAGTATGATATAGATTAGCAAAACTAAGAGCCGGCAGCGATGTCGGCTTTTTTGCGTCTGTGTTTTCTATATTGTAACAATGATGATTTTTAAGCAAAAAAAAACCGATAACCAAACGGCCATCGGTACAAATAAATTAGCTCTTTTGGGGAGAAGCTAAATTCAACAAGACTCAAGTGCCATCAACTCAATTTGATGACTCTCAATAACCCTATAATAACTGTTTTTTACGCATCATTAAAGTATTTACTCTAAATATTTTTAATGATGGAAAAAAACCAAAAAAAAGCCCCAACAACCTAAGTTGCTGGGGCGCCGAATTTGGCTAGTCACTATCGCTAGTGAAATAAAGGTTTGAAAGATTGAACATCTTAACCTCTGTACCCTACGACGAATATAATAGCCCATCTGCCTTTAAATGAAAAACAGTTTTTCATTTAAAGATATAATAACTGTGATTACAAACCCGAAATGACCTTGATTTGTCGATCAGATCGACGAACTTGTAACATTATTTACTATTATATTGACCATTGAGACATGGGTTAAGTATAAGAGGGAGTTATAAATGATGAGGATATTTATTTTGCTAAATGCTCGCTTAGTCTTGGATATGTTCACAATGCCAAATAAAAATACCGCATTCAAATGAATGCGGTATTTTATGCTTTAGTTACTCACGTTTATCCCGCAAATATAACTTAAGCCAGCAATTAGTGGGCTTCATCCCAGTTGTCGCCAATGCCAGCCTCTGCTAATAAGGTCACGTCCAATGACGCTGCTTGAGCCATTAAGTCACATACTTTAGTTTTGAGCGTTTCTGCTTGGGCCTCATCGACTTCAAACACTAATTCATCGTGTACTTGCATTATCAGTGTAATTTCACCTTGAGTATCTTGGTTAATCCACTGGTGAATGGCGATCATGGCTTTTTTAATTATGTCTGCTGCTGTTCCTTGCATGGGAGCATTAATTGCCGCTCGTTCAGCTGCCTGACGGCGCATTGCATTACGATCGTTAATTTCAGGCAAGTATAAACGACGTCCGAATAATGTAGATACGTAGCCTAACTCAGCTGCGATGGCTCGGGTTTCTTCCATGTATTTGAGTACACCTGGGTAGCGAGCAAAATAAGTGTCGATGTACTTTTGTGCTTCATTACGTGGAATATCTAACTGTTTGGCTAAACCAAACGCAGACATACCATAAATTAATCCGAAGTTAACCGCTTTGGCGCGGCGACGTTGCTCGGTGGTAACTTCTTCAAAATGCACCCCAAATACTTCAGCGGCGGTCGCTTTATGAATGTCTTTGCCTTCTGCGAAAGCCGTTAGTAAGCCTGCATCTTGAGATAGATGAGCCATGATCCGCAGTTCTATTTGCGAATAATCGGCAGCTAAAATTTTACGACCAGCAGGGGCAATGAAGGCTTGGCGAATACGACGACCTTCTTCAGTGCGGATTGGAATATTTTGTAAGTTTGGCTCACTTGATGACAACCGGCCCGTTGCAGCATTAGCTTGGTGATAACTGGTATGTACTCTGCCTGTTGTGGCATTAACCATAAGCGGCAATTTGTCGGTATAAGTGCTCTTTAATTTGGCTAGGCTTCGATGTTCAAGAATGACTTTAGGTAAAGGGTAGTCAAGTGCTAGCTCTACTAACACATCTTCTGCTGTTGATGGCGCCCCTTTAGGGGTTTTCTTCTTTATTGGGTAACCTAGTTTTTCAAAAAATAGCGTTTGTAGTTGCTTTGGTGAAGCTAGATTAAATTTTTCTTCGGCAATTTCGTAGGCTTTATTTTCCAAATCATCAAGCTTTTTGGCTAACTCACCACTTTGCTGACTAAGTAGCATTGAATCAATCAATACACCTTGGCGTTCTACGTCAGACAATACTTGAATTAATGGCAACTCTAGCTCATTAAATACATTGGCCAGTTCTGGTTCTTTTTCAAGCCTTGGCCATAGATGTTGATGTAAACGCAGGGTGATATCGGCATCTTCAGCAGCGTATGGCCCAGCAATATCCAAATGTACTTGATTAAAAGTGAGTTGCTTTGCGCCTTTGCCTGCGACATCTTCAAAACTGATATTTTTGTGGCCAAGGTATTTTAACGCTAAACCGTCCATGTCGTGACGCGATGCGATTGAATTAAACACATAGGATTCGAGCATAGTATCGAAGCGTATACCTTTGAGGGTAATACCTGCGTTGGCTAAAATACTCATATCGTACTTCAGATTTTGACCCACTTTTTGTGGTTTATCGCCTTCAAGGATCGGACGCAACTTTTCAAGCGCTATGGTTTTATCAATTTGCTGCGGCGCATCAAGGTAATCATGTGCTAACGGTAAATAGGCAGCTTTACCTGCTTCGGTAGCAAATGATAAACCAACAATTTCAGCTTCCATGTAGTTGAGACTAGTCGTTTCGGTATCAATAGAAATCAGTTCAGCGCTGTTAAGCTTATCTATCCATTTATCAAGTGCTTCCATTGTTAGAATCGTTTCATACTCAGCTTCAATGGTGGGTGATACGGTGATTTCTTCATCGCTCTCTTGGCTGATGGTACCGCGTGGTTGCTTATTGTCTAATACTTCAGCTAACCAACGCTTGAACTCCATTTCGCCGAAGCATTTAATGAGTTCATCACGGTCTTGAGGCTTGACCGTCATTTGATGCCAGTCTAGTGCTAATTCGACGTCGGTTTTAATGGTTGCCAGTGCATATGATAACTTTAACATGTCGGCATTTTCGATGATTTTAGCCGGCATTGTTTTTGAGCCTCTAAAGCCAACTTCAACAACGCTTTGTTGATCCGCTAATATCTTTTCTACACTTCCCACGCCAAGCAACATTGCCAGTGCCGTTTTCTCACCAACCCCAGGTAACCCTGGAATGTTATCGGACTTGTCGCCCATGAGTGCTAAGAAGTCGATTATTCTATCGGGACTGACACCATATTTCGTTTTGACTTCTTCAGGGCCCATTATGGTATCTGTCATGGTGTTGATTAACGTGACATGCTCATTTACAAGCTGCGCCATGTCTTTATCACCGGTACTAATTAATGTCGCTCGGCCTTCTTTACTCGCTTGAAGGGCGATAGTACCGATCACATCGTCGGCTTCCACACCAGAAATACGGATAAGAGGTAAGCCCATTGCGTGAATGATTCTGTGTAATGTTTCTATTTGATGTCGAAGGTCATCGGGCATTGGCGGGCGTTGGGCTTTATATTCGCCATACATATCGTTGCGGAAGGTTTTACCTTTAGCATCAAAAACAACAGCGATATGGGTAGGGC
>NZ_JACJFI010000265.1 GCF_014164505.1 Shewanella sp. SG41-4
ATCGACAGGCTTGATGAACTGTTGAAACCCTACGGAGGAATAGGGGCATATGCACGTAAAGATCTATTATCTAATCGTTTTTTGAGCGAGGAGCTTAAACAACAAAGAACCATAGCCACAATATTTCCGATAATGCTTTTTGGCGTTGCAGCATTTCTGTTGAATGTGGTCACTAGTCGTCTTATCAGTTTACAGCGAGAACAGATTGCCGGACTTAAGGCCTTTGGGTATAGCAATTTTTCTGTCGGTCTGCATTACACAAAACTAATATTAATGATTACCGCGATAGGCGTTATTGCAGGAATTGGTTTTGGTATCTGGATGGGCAAAGGAATGAGCAACATTTACATGACGTTTTATAGCTTGCCATTTATGATTTATGTACTCAAAGCCAAAGTCATTGTTGCAGCGATTTTTATTAGTATGGGAGTTGCCGTGATTGGCACTCTGTATGCTGTGTATAACGCAGCAAGTTTACCTCCGGCTCAAGCTATGCGCTCCGAACCCCCAGCGTTATACCATACAACCCTGATTGAAAAGTTGGGGCTACAACGTTGGTTTTCGCAACCGACCCGAATGATTTTCCGCCACATTGAGCGTCATCCCTTAAAATCATTGATGACTATATTGGGTCTGAGCATGGCCTGTGGCACGATGATGATTGGTGGGTTTCAAGAAGGTGCTATCAAGTATATGGTCGAGGTGCAGTTTGGTATGAGTCAGCGCAGTGATCTAACGGCAACGTTTACTGAGCCAACATCCCAGCGGTCGCTTTACTCACTAAAGAGTTTACAGGGCGTAGAACACGTTGAAGGTTTTAGAGTGGTTACTGCAAAATTGCGCTTTGAGCACCGTTCATATAGAACCGCTATACAGGGAATTGATCCCAATGGCAGTCTGATGCGCTTACTCGATACTAGCCTCAAAGTAATTGATTTGCCGCCAGAGGGCATTATTCTCACCGATTACCTAGCAGAGATATTACATCTTAAGGTAGGTGATATATTAACCGTAGAAGTTCTGGAAGGTGATCGTCAAGTCGTACAGGTGCCAGTGGTAGGTTTGGCTAAAGAGTATCTTGGTTTAAATGGTTATATGCAGCTAAATTCATTAAATCGATTGTTGAATGAAGGTAATGCTATTTCCGCGGCCAGGTTAAAAGTTGATAAGTTATATCAAAGCCAGGTCTATGCAGAACTTAAAGGTGCGCCACGCATAGCCGGCGTAGTTGAACAAGAATCTGCAATTAAGTCTTTTTACGAAACGATGGATGAAACCATTTTATTTTTTACCTTTATCACCACTCTTTTAGGTGGAAGCATCGCATTTGGTGTGGTTTACAACAGTATACGTATTGCGCTATCTGAGCGAAACCGAGAATTGGCCAGTTTGCGAGTGTTGGGATTTCATCGATCTGAGGTTGCTTATATTCTTCTGGGTGAAATGGCCGTGCTAACACTCATCGCTATTCCGGTAGGCATGATGATTGGTTACAGTTTGTGTGCATTTCTGGCACTTGAGTTTGATTCTGACTTATATCGTATTCCGCTGATGCTTGAGTTGAAAGTGTATGCTTTTGCTGCGCTGGTTGTCATTAGCTCCTATATCATTTCAGCGTTAATGATTTGGCGTAATCTGTCAAACTTAGATATGGTGGCCGTACTTAAAAGTAAGGAGTAAACATATGCCTGCTTTGTTAAAGAATCACCCGTTGATATTATTTATTGCTGCGTTAATAACGGGATTATTGATTTGGGGTTTCTGGCCGCAGCCAATCATGGTTGAAAGCGTTACTGCAAAATATGCACCGATGACAGTAAGCATTGAAGAGGAAGGCCGTACCCGAATAATTGATCGTTACGTGATATCAGCATCTGTTGATGGTGTAGCTTGCCGCCTGCAATTAAAAGTGGGCGATATGGTTAAACAAGGGCAAGTTCTGTTAGGCATCACGGCGTTACAATCACAGGTGTTAGATCCACGTAGCCGAGCTCAAGCTCAGGCTCAGGTAGCGGCAAGAAAATCAGCTTTACATGCTGCAGAAGAACAGGCCAAAGCAACATTTGCATCGGCACAATTAGCCATTAATGAATTAACACGGCTACAGCCATTAATCGAACAATCTTTGATTTCACGCGAAGCCTTTGATAAGGCCAAAACCGAGGTGCAAACGACTGCTGCGGCAAAACATTCAGCATATTTTCGGGTGGAAGTAGCTAAATATGAACTAGAGGCTGCACGCACTGCTCTGCAATATTCCGCTGCCGTAGACAGTACAGAGCCAGCAGAACGAGTACAGGTTAGATCTCCGATAAATGGAAGCATTCTTAAAGTTGTTCGTGCATGCGAAGGTCCTGTTCGTACTGGTGAGCCGTTGCTGGAAGTGGGCGACCCTTCTGCACTGGAAATCGAAGTTGATGTGCTTTCAGCTGATGCGGTGAAAATAAAACCCGGCATGAGAGTTATGTTTGATCGTTGGGGAGGTGAAAAACCATTAGAAGGGAGAGTTCGAATAGTCGAACCTATTGGTTTTACCAAAGTATCGGCACTTGGGGTTGAAGAACAACGCGTACTCATTATTTCGGATTTTGTTTCTAAGGCTGAACTATGGCGTAGACTTGGAGATGGCTATCGAGTTGAGGCGAATTTTATTTTATGGCAGCAGGAAAATGTTCTGCAAATACCTGCGAGTAGCTTATTTCGGTATAACGACAAATGGGCAGTGTTTACGATTGAGCGTAACCGGGCCGTAAGACGTGAAGTTAAAATAGGTCAGCGTAATGGTTTAATAGCACAGATCCTTGAAGGGATAAATGATGGTGAGCCGGTGATCAATCATCCGAGTGATGAAGTCGATGATGGTAAGCGTGTAGAGCTGCGATTATTTGATTAACACAATATTACGAATACCATCAAAAAATTCGACTCAAATCCAGCTGTTTTATCCAATAAATATCTTCCCTTTTTGAAGATACAAAAACAGTCCACAACCCTCTATCATAAAAGTTTAAGCTGTTTTTAAATGATTTTCTATCTAGGAACAGACTTGGGTTAAATAGGTAGAGATAAGGATTTAAATCAACAGTAAACGACGATACTACAACTTAATAACGACACATTTTTAGCTGTATAATACACATGAATATCAGCTTGTTCTAAATTGGTCATTGCGTGATTTAACATTTCTCTGCAACCATATGAATAACACCTAAGTAACCCAACATGATCGAGCAAACGTAGATAAATCATGTGCTGTCCACTCCCCTTCACTCACTTGTTTTATCATATTGTTATCCGAACGTTGCTCTAAACCATTGGCAAAAATTCATAAACATTAATCGTTCATTGCCATAATGTAAACCGCACCGGTGACTTCATAATTCGGTCGATACGTTTATGTCTTGGGGGCGTTTTACTACCAAGCTGCTTTCTAATTTACATGAAAATTTTGCGCCATATGGCACATTTCTAGACATAAATAAGTTTGTCTGCTTAACTAAAAAGTGCGGTATGAGGGAGCATTAATCTATAACCCACCTTTGAACTATCAACGTAACAACTTTAAATTAAGACATTGGAATTATTGGCCTATTTTCACTTTATGATGAAAAGTAGGCCACTATGAGGTTAGCGTTCAACACCCTTGCTGAGTCTTAATCTAATCAATATCATTATCAATAATAATAAACCAAACTGTATATCAATAGCCCCGCCGCTGTAATTATTGCTATGTTCCACCTTAGCAATTTTCTCTTCTTTTACTCTCACTTTAAACCGAGCTAACTCATCGTCTAGGTTTTTAGTCATATCAGTGACAGCCAGGCCAAATCCTTGCATCGATTTTTCTGCTAAGGTTTCATCAATGCCTATGGCAGTCGTTCGTTTTTCAAGCTTGCTTATTCCCGGTGCTCTAAAGAGCATTTTTCTGCTTTTAATGTCAAACACTGCAGTATCAACAAACGTTTGTACGGTATTTTCATTACCCGGAATGACATACATTCCCACAATCGTCCAATACAGTAATGCGGCATTATTCTCTAAAGACTGAGTCACCTGATCATATGACACCAATGCAATGATATCGACATCGTACAAACGCCCTACTTGATCTAACGTGTTAAACCCATCACCGCCAGCAAGATAAGTACTCGGAATAACTTCAATGCGGTCAATATAATCATATTGAACAAAAGCCGCTTTCACTTTTTCAAGTAATTCATATTGATCTTTACTCTGCACAGCCTCTTTTTGAAAACCTGTAGAAGGTACAAAAGCAATACCGACTTTTACTGGTAATGTAAGTAATGGAATTTCGGCACTATGCACTGCACGATCTTCTTTATTAGGATACAAAAAATCCATTAAACTGCTCGAGACTGACTGTTTCCCTGACTGCTGGCTCACCAACATACTGCATGCAGACAATATAAAAACTGATGCAATCATAACCAACCATGTTTTTTTCATTTAGCTTCCTTTTTGATTATTTTCCATTTATTGATTTCGATAGTTAAATTCATTTTGCTAATTCAATCACGTTAAAATAACTAATCACACCAAAAGTTAATCGTTTTCACCATTTTAACATTGTTAACACAACCAGTCCCCAACCTAACACCCATAACCCATTGTTATTTATAATATATAAATACTGGCACAGTTAGTGCTTTATTATTGGCAATTAACATTAGTTACAAATGATAACGTGACGTTTGTGTGCTTAAGAATAACATAAGCAAACTGACGTCATTTAATTCTAAAAATATAACACTGGCAGGTATCACATGGATAGGTTCATCAGCGTGAAAAAAATGGCAATCCCTTTACTTTGTATTGCAGCACTTAGTGGTTGCAGCGGCGAAGCAGAGCAAGTAAAAGAAGAACAAAAATTTGCTATTCCTGTTGAAACCGCGCTCGTCACTACAGGCAATGTATCTTCTTTCTACAGTACGACAGCAACACTTGAAGCACCTGAAGAATCTCATGTGATGAGTCGCATTGCTGGGATTATCGAAAAGATTAATGTTGAAGAAGGCGATCGGGTTACTAAGGGACAAATTCTTGCGGTAATTGATGCCAAGCGTCAACGCTATGATTTCAATCGTTCAGAAGCCGAAGTACAGATTATTCAGCAAGAATTAAATCGTTTAAACAAAATGAACAACAATGGGTTTATAAGCCACGATCAAATGGCCAAGCTCGAGTTCAACCTGCAAGCTGCAAAAG
>NZ_JACJFI010000266.1 GCF_014164505.1 Shewanella sp. SG41-4
GTCTTTCGATGGCTTTTTTGATTTATGGACAACATCTCTAAATAATACAAGCGATGATTAGCTACTCATAATATTGAGATTCATTCGCGGTTTAAACCACGCTTTCACTTTGGCATTAAAGCTAATCCACACTTGTATAATACCTAGCGTAATCAGCACTGAGTATATAAGCCAATCAGGCACTACGGCTTGAAATAAACCAAAATCAAATGTCGTTGGTCCGGCAACCAAATTATCTGGGTCATACATTATGATCGGTAATAGGCTATACAACAGCAGTTGCAACAGACAATAAACCCGCAGTAGATATAAACCTGCTTTCTGGCGACCTATAATTGCCAATACCATCATCAAGGTCAAAATGCATAACATTGCACTTAACTCTGATAGTGAGCTGGCGGCCATTAATCCACTGACAGACGATAATGTATAAATAACCATTAAACCGATAAGTCGTTTTGGTAAACGTGGTTTGACCGTTACTTTATCTATTTGGTTTGATTCCGAGCTGATTATTGTCATAACACATTAATGCTTTTGTTGTTTCTTTGGCGAAATACGTTCGTTCATTTCAAACGGTGGTACAACGACACCTAAGTCTTCTTGTACCGGGAACACTGCGATAAATAAATCATCATCTTCCATGCCGCTCACCCAACGTTCTTGAAACTCGTCTAGTGGAATGGCTAATGGTTCACAGTCTTTCCATTCATCAACTGCCCAAAGTGCAGCTGTTTCTTCAGAAGGCCACATTGGAATACAATCTTCATCTTCTGTGGTTAGCATGACGCAACCATCTTGGTCTTGAAGTGTCCAAATGATTTTTTCTGCTTTAATTTGCTCAACCATATAATCGTAACGGCCTTCTGGCGTTAGATTCATTAGTTCAGACACACTTTTGGTTTTGTTGCTCATATTGACTCTCATCTTAAGTGACGGCTTTGCCCAATTTCAAACGATTGAGCAAATTTGTGGGCATCATAACATTGAGGCCACAATTGCAAAAGTAAACCGCACATATTGGTGTATTTATCTTGCTTTAAAGCGACCACCTAATATAGCAGCACGTGACGCACCTGTGACTGCCGGTAAGTTGGCGGGTAAATCATGGTGATAACGCATTGCTAACCATGCAAAAGCAATTCCCTCAACCCACTTAGCATCAACACCTAAGGCGCTGGTAGTGTCGACTTTATAACCTGGAACCAAAGTAGCTAGTCGCTGCATTAGCGCTTTATTTAACGCGCCACCGCCGCAAACAAACAATTCGCCAGTCGGTGACAGTTTATTAATGTCATTGGCAATACTATGGCAGGTAAGGTCAAGTAAAGTGGATTGAATATCTTGTTGATCTAAATGGCTATAGTCAGCGAGTTGTTGCTCAAGCCAAGCTTGATTAAATAACTCTCTGCCAGTGCTTTTAGGGTAAGCTTGCGAAAAATAAGAGTGTGATAATAGTTGCTTGAGTAAGTCCGGATGAGTGGTACCAGAATCAGCCCAAGCACCATCTTCATCAAAAGGTTGGTTTAAGTTTTGTTGAATAAAGGCATCAATTAAGTTGTTACCTGGACCTGTATCAAAACCTAACACTTGCTCACTATTGCCGGGTAAGTATGTGACATTAGCAATGCCACCAATATTTAAAATAACTCTTGAATGACCAGACTGAGCAAACACTTGTTGATGGAATGCCGGAACCAACGGTGCGCCTTGGCCGCCAAGGGCAATATCTTTACGTCTGAAATCAGCAATAACATCGATATTGGTTTCAACCGCAATGGTGTTTGGGTCGCCAATTTGTAAAGTGAAGCCCATTTCTAAGTTGGGCATGTGACGCACTGTTTGTCCATGTGAACCAATCGCGATCACCTCATCAGCAGTCAATTTTGTTTTCGCTAATAAGTGATTAACCGCTTGAGCAAACAACTTGCCGATATTGCGATCAAGCTGGCCTAAGCGGTTAATTTCATCTGTTTCGGGTTGACATAAGCGTTGTAATTTTTTTAATAAATGCGCAGGAATAGCTTCTGTATGGCTGGCGATGAGCACAGGATGTTCGGCCGAAAAATCAACCAACACCGCATCTACACCATCCATGCTTGTGCCTGACATTAGACCGATAAAATATTCTGGCTTAGACATGAAGTGACTCTCTGTAAACAGCAATAAAACAGCTTATTAGTTACTTGCTAATTGCTGTTGTTGATTTGATTTTAGTTGTGCCATCAATTGCTTGCTGATTGCAGTGAACTTGTTCTTCTCTCTGCGATCAATTGGCATTGATTTCGGTAAATCGATGGTTCGTGGATTGCGATGAACCCCATTTACGATAAATTCATAATGTAAGTGAGCGCCAGTGACTCGACCTGTTTTACCCAGAGTACCAATTATTTGGCCTTGTTTAACGGTTTCACCACGATTTACTTTACGCTTGGTTAAATGCAAATACTTAGTGGTGTAGGTTTCATTGTGTTTAATGAAGACATAGTTACCATTAAACTGATTGTAACCAGACTCGACAACTTTCCCTTTGCCAGCAGCTTTAATGGGTGTACCAATGGCGGCAACATAATCAACACCGCGGTGGGCTTTAATTTGACCTGTGACCGGATGTAAGCGACGAGGGTTAAAATTAGAACTGACGTATTTAAAGTCTACTGGTGAACGCAAAAAGGCTTTACGCATGCTATTGCCATTTTCTGAATAGTATTCGCCATCGGTATAACGCACTGCGGTATAACGTTCACCTTGGTTAATAAACTCTGCCGCGAGAATATTGCCATTTCGCAAAAATTGACCGTCGGCGTATTCTTGTTGGAACAACAACGAAAAATGATCGCCTTTGCGAATATCCAGAGCAAAGTCGACATCCCAACCAAAAATATTGGCTAACTCCATAATGTGGTTACCAGACAAGCCTGCATCGGCAGCGGCATTCCAAAAATTACTTTTGATATTAGCGCTAATAAACGAGGTGCGATTGACGACTTCTTTAGTGTTAACGGTTTCTTTGTATTGTTCGTTGTGTTGACTGATAATTAAGGTCGACACTTTATCCATGCGATAAGTTAATTCTTGTAATTCACCTTGGGCATTTTTGCTGATAGCGATTTCTTCGCCTGGCATAATTTTTAGTAGATTCTTTTTCGCTAATGGTAATTGGGTAATGTCATAGACATCTTTGGCGCTCAGCCCCGCACGGCTAAATAAGCCGCCTAAGGTATCGCCTTTAGCCACTTCATAGTATTCATGAGTGTAATCATCGTTAGCCGCTTGTTGTTTTATTTTTGCTTTTTGAGTGGAAACTTGCTGATCGATATCATTGATCATGCCATCAATATCAGAGGTACTGGTTTGCAACATGGCAAGATGTTGGGCAAAAGCTTCATCGTCAGGCGTCTCACCGCTAATTATATCTTCGCTATCATCACTTGATTCAAGGACATCATTAGAGATGAAATCAGTCGATTCATTTTGAGCGATACTGTCGTTATTGCTCGGTGGTGTTGGCGTGCGAAAGGCTAGCGGAATAGCATAATTTTCATTAGTTTCGATGTCGGATTCGTCAGCAGATTGACTTACCAATCGGGTTTGTTTAGATGCTTGAGCGTCTTCCGATGGAAACATCAGAATAAATGTCGTTAGAATCACCAATAAAGATAATGTGATTTGATGTGCTTTTGGCAGCAATGTGAATAAAGTAAGAAGCTTTGCCATTGACTCAGTTACCAATTTCTCTCTCATTATTATCCGCTAAGTGTACACTCTTTCATTTGCCGTGGCTAACAAGTAACATAGACCTCTTTATTTTTTGTGCAAGCCCTGGGAGTTGCAGTAGAGATGGCGAATTTAGATCAAGTATTGGCAGAGATTAAGCGCGGTACCGATGAGATATTACTTGAAGCGGATTTGCTTGAGAAACTGAAAGAAGGGCGTCCATTACGCATCAAATTAGGTGCAGATCCTACCGCTCCGGATATTCACTTAGGTCACACGGTTATTTTAAACAAAATGCGTACTTTTCAAGAGCTTGGTCACGAAGTGATTTTCTTGATTGGTGACTTTACCGGTATGGTCGGTGATCCTAGTGGTAAAAATAGCACTCGTCCTCCACTGACTCGTGAACAAGTGCTTGCTAACGCCGAAACCTATAAAGAACAGGTCTATAAAATTTTAGACCCAGCAAAAACCCGCATCGTATTTAACTCTAGCTGGTTAGAGCCGTTAGGCGCGGCTGGCATGATCCGCTTAGCATCACAGCAAACCGTTGCTCGAATGATGGAACGCGACGACTTTAAAAAGCGTTATGCATCAGGTCAATCTATTGCTATCCATGAATTTATGTATCCTTTACTACAAGGTTACGATTCGGTTGCATTGAAAGCCGATGTTGAATTAGGCGGAACAGATCAAAAGTTTAACCTGCTTATGGGTCGTGAATTGCAAAAGTCTGAAGGCCAAAAACCGCAGACTGTCATCATGATGCCATTGCTTGAAGGGTTAGATGGCGTTAAGAAAATGTCTAAATCGGCTCATAATTATATTGGTGTAAGCGAGCCTGCTAACGAAATGTTTGGCAAACTGATGTCGATTTCTGATGACTTAATGTGGCGTTATCTTGAACTGTTGTCATTCCGTCCGTTAACTGAATTAGCCCAATTCAAGTTAGACGTTGAAAATGGCACAAACCCACGTGACATCAAAATTTTGTTAGCCAAAGAAATCATTGCTCGTTTTCATGATGAAGATCAAGCACAAGCAGCGCATCAAGCTTTTATCGACCGTTTCCAAAAAGGTGCAATCCCGGATGACATCGAAGAAGTGGTATTAGAAGCGGGCGAAGGGTTAGCTATTGCTAACTTACTTAAAGATGCAGGCCTTGTGGGTTCAACCTCTGACGGTATGCGTATGATTAAGCAAGGCGCAGTTAAAATGGACGGCGACAAGATTGAAGACAGTCGTCAAATTTTTAATGCAGGTCTTGAAGCTGTATTCCAAGTGGGTAAACGCAAGTTTGCTAAAGTGACTTTAAAGTAATCACGGATAGTAACGAAAAAAAACGGCTTATAATGTAAGCCGTTTTTTTATGCCTGATACATGGTCAATCGATGATTAATTGATGCGGGCAACACTACTGAGACTCAAGTTGGTCAGACATGGTCTGATAATCCATTAAGTCCATTTGCTCAATTAAGCGTTCAGTATTGTTATCA
>NZ_JACJFI010000267.1 GCF_014164505.1 Shewanella sp. SG41-4
CGTCATGCTGGCGGCAATAAATGGGTTGGCACAGGCGGTACCTCTCCGTTTGGTGCTTACGGTTATAATCCTGAAGGGATTAGAGTCGGCCAAGATAAAAACCGTAATAACAGTGCCGTAAAAGTATGGGACAAACGCGAGTTTAAAAACTTTGACCAAGACCGTGAACTTGGTACCCGAAATATAAAATTGGCCCTTAAAAAACTCAGAAAGTTTGCCCGTACTGGTGCCAGTGAAAAACTCGATATTCATACCACGATCAGCTCCACCGCCAAGAACGGCGGCATGTTAGATGTTCACATGGAGCCTGAACGTCACAACGCCGTTAAAGTATTGATGTTTTTCGATATCGGCGGCTCGATGGATGATTATATTCATACTTGCGAAGAGCTTTTTTCTGCCGCGCACAGTGAGTTTAAGCATTTAAAATTCTTTTATTTCCATAACTGTGTGTACGACACAGTCTGGCAAGATAATAATCGCCGCTTCGATAACGTCATTGATTTAGAAGAAGTCATCCGAACATTCGGTGCCGATTATAAAGTCATTTTTGTGGGTGATGCGACCATGGGTCCATACGAGATTATTGCTAAAGGTGGCAGTGTTGAACATTGGAATGAAAAACCCGGCATTGAATACATGAATCGATTGTTAGGTCATTTTAATAAAGTGGCATGGCTTAACCCTCAACCTGAAAATCGATGGCCTATACATCATTCTATTTCGATTATTCAACAATTGGTAAACGATAAAATGTATCCGTTAACGGTTGATGGAATAGGGCGCGCGATTAAAGATCTGAGTTAATCTTGTTTTGTGTACAGTTTGAAACAAATGACTGAATAAATGCAGGTAAGCGACTCCGTTAATTTGACTTTAGCTTAAGTTAGGCGGCCATTATGTTTTGAAAACAAAAGGATAGAAAATAATATGGAATTTTTACGCACCGACGATAGTTGTTTTGTCAATTTACCTGATTACCATTTTGCCGCTAATTACTTAACGGTTGATGACACTGAAGGTGGTCAACTTAGAGTGCAGTATGTAGATGAAGGCCCTAAAGATGCCGCACCAATATTATTGTTGCATGGTGAGCCAACTTGGAGCTTCTTGTACCGCAAAATGATCCCTATTCTTGTCAAAGCCGGTCATCGAGTTATTGCTCCCGATCTTATTGGTTTTGGTCGTTCAGATAAACCTACAAAACGTGCCGACTATACCTATCAACGTCATGTGGATTGGATAAAGTCATTGATGCTGCAACTTAACCTCACTGACATTACTTTGGTTTGCCAAGATTGGGGTGGGCTAATTGGTTTACGTTTAGCTGCCGAAGATAGTGAACGATTTACGCGAGTTGTTTGTGCAAATACCATGTTGCCCACTGGTGATCATGAGCCCGGTGATGCATTCAAAAAGTGGCTTCAGTTTTCACAAGAGGTTGAAGTCTTCCCAACGGGCCACTTAATTAACAGTGCTTGTGTATCGACATTAAGCGCTGAAGTTATTGCCGCTTATGATGCCCCGTTTCCTGATGAACGCTACAAAGAGGGCGCGCGTCAGTTTCCGTTATTAGTGCCAATCACACCAGATGATCCTTCAGCCGATAAAAACCGTGCTGCATGGAAAGTCTTGTCACAATGGCAAAAGCCTTTTTTAACAGCATTTAGTGACTCTGACCCCATTACTGCTGGCGGTGATGCTTTGATGCAGAAACTGATACCAGGAACAAAAGGGCAAAAGCATACGACGATTATCAGTGCAGGCCATTTTTTACAAGAAGATAAAGGCGAAGCATTGGCCGAAGTTGTTGTGCAATTTATTGCCGATAATCGATAATATTTACATTAAAAATAAAAAAGAGCAGCCATATTTGGCTGCTCTTTTTATTGAGAGTAAGACATTAAAGTGACTGGAGATAAGGCTTAACTGTGAGTCATTTCTTTAATCATGTCCAATGCAACAGCTTCAGCAATACTGATGCCGTCGATACCCGCAGATAAAATCCCGCCAGCATAACCGGCACCTTCACCTGCAGGATACAAACCTTTGGTATTGATACTTTGAAAATCATCCCCACGTTTAATTTGCACCGGTGAAGAGGTGCGCGTTTCAACACCCGTTAACATAGCGTCTTTACTGTCAAAACCACGAATCTTTTTACCAAATGCAGGAATAGCTTCACGGATAGCATCAATAGCGAATTGCGGTAATGCATCGCTTAAGTCAGTCATTTTTACGTTGGGCTTGTAAGATGGTTCGACGTTTTCAAACGGCTTTCCAATACCAGCGGCTAAAAAGTCGCCGACCATTTGTGCTGGTGCATCGTAATTGCTGCCACCCATAACATAGGCATGACGCTCCAATTTACGTTGTAGTGCGATACCTTGAAGTGGGTCATTATCAAAATCACTTGGGTCAATTCCAACTACAATGGCACTGTTGGCATTTCGCTCACTTCGTGAGTATTGGCTCATACCATTGGTCACTACCGCGTGTTCTTCTGACGTTGCTGCCACAACCACACCACCTGGGCACATACAAAAGCTGTATACACTGCGACCACTTTTACAATGATGAACTAACTTGTAATCAGCAGCACCTAACATTGGGTGACCAGCATTGATGCCAAAGCGATCTTTATCAATCATCTCTTGCTTGTGTTCAATACGAAAGCCAATCGAAAATGACTGTGCCTGCATATACACGCCTTTATCGTGCAACATTTGGAAAGTATCTCGGGCACTGTGGCCAATTGCAGCAATAACATGTTTAGAATGCAGCACTTCGCCATTTCTAAGCGTCACACCAGTGACTTGACGGTCAGTAATATTGATTTCATCCACACGGGTTTCAAAGCGAATTTCACCGCCTAAACGAATGATTTCGCGGCGCATTTTTTCCACCATGGTGACCAATTTAAAGGTACCTATGTGGGGTTTACTAACATAAATAATTTCTGCTGGTGCGCCAGCGGCCACAAACTCTTGTTTGACTTTTAAGCCTTTAAAACCGGGGTCTTTTACTTGGCTGTATAGCTTGCCATCAGAAAATGTGCCAGCACCACCTTCACCAAATTGGACATTTGATTCGGTGTTTAACTCACTGGTACGCCAAAACCTAAAGGTATCTTTAGCGCGTTCGTGGACAGATTTACCACGCTCTAAAATAATCGGCTTAAAGCCCATTTGTGCCAACATAAGCCCAACAAACAGGCCGCATGGTCCCATGCCAATCACCAATGGCCGTTCCGTTAAGCCTTCTGGTGCGGTAGCAACATACTTATAATCGGTATCTGGTGACACGCGGATATTATGGTCGTCAGCAAGTGAAGCTAATAATGTTGTTTCGTCTACGTTGGCTAATGTCACATCTAATGTATAAATTAACCAAATTGAATTCTTTTTACGGGCATCGTAGCCGCGCTTAAACACGTGTATGTCAATCAGCTGATCCGCTGAAATAGAGAGCCTTTGCAATACAAGTTCTTGCAGTGCGTCTTCATTATGGTCGAGAGGCAATTTTACTTGGTTTAAACGGATCATGATTTACCTAAAAAGAGACTTAAAAAACAGCGCGTAGTTTACGTGATTTAACAGTAAAATGAAATTATCTATTGATGCCATATGCCATACAGGCAGGTTCTATTAATGATATAGAGTAAATCATGGCCTTAGCTGAGTTTGTTTTCCTTTATAGTGTTCCGTCTAGACTCTTTATTTAGTGTTAATCTATAAACCATTTGATGATTTTTACAATTTTGTCATTAAATATTTAAGTGTTGGTCAGCTATCGAAATTTAATCAAACCAGTTACGGTATTCCATTAGCAAAATGAATGGTTTAGTTTACTGTGGTATCTGTCGTTGGTTGAGTTAAAGGGAGAGGTAATGTTACATCAAGGAATTTCTATCATGCTGGCCCCAGTATTGGTGTTTCAGGGACTTAAGGTTCGCCGTACTACGCCAAGGTTGCCTGAACCCGAGGGTGAACGAGTTGGAAAAACTGGATCGAATCCTGCGTTAAGCTTGCTTATTTTGGGTGACTCAGCTGCTGCAGGCGTTGGAGTGAGCAATCAACAACACGCTTTATTAGGACAGATTATTGAGCAATTAAGCCCTCAACTCGAATTTAGTTATGCATTGTTTGCTAAGACTGGGTCGACGACAGCCACCACGTTACAAGCCTTACATGAACGCATTGATACAGCCCATCCAATCCTCAGCCAAAAGCACTATGATGTTATTGTTACATCACTGGGTGTCAACGACATTACTTCATCAATCAGTTGCGATAAGTGGCTGCAGCAACAAAAACAGTTGTTAGAGCTCATTACTCAGCGGTACAAACCCAAACTGATACTAGTGACGGCGTTACCGCCACTGGGGTTATTTCCTGTTTTGCCCAATCCACTTCGATGGAGCTTAGGCCAGCGCGCCAATCAATTTAATCGTAAATTACAGCAATTATTAATTAAACTTGATCAGCAAGGCGCTCTGCCTATAAATCAACATATCGATCCCACTACAGCCTTTAGATTAATTAAACTGCCGTTAGACAACCCACGACCTGATATCACCATGCTTGAATTTATGCGCCAAGTCATGGCCACAGATGGGTTTCACCCTGGTGCACCGATTTATAATGCATGGGCAAATTTAGTGGTAGAGCAGATAGTTGGTGGTATTAAATCTGCAGCTTTTTAATGAAATAGCAGTATGTTATGCGTTTCTGCCTACTATGAGTCTGATATATGGCCTGCGGCCACTAACGTCGTCGCGCTTCACCACACCAGAGCAAATGGGTAAGCGCATTCTTGTTTATGAATCAGCCTTTGCAAACCCTCAGAGTTCCGGCAACATTTTCGCATTTTTACCAAACAATAATAGCGAAAAGGTCGCGACGGAAATTAATCTCGCTTTTGGCCTCGTTTGAATCCTGCTTCGGTCCATCTTGTAATAAGGAGTGAAAATGCTAACGCTTCCGATGGGAATCTGATGTGAATGGATTCACGAATGTCGTGATGGCAAGGTCAATGATGTTCCCGACATCATAATGACATTTCCCATATCCATATGGGTCAGATACCAAAGAACGACCTGTACCGCAAAAGCTAAGCTCACATCTGATAGGCAGGATGCCTGAATGCCTTGTAGCACATGGTCAATGATGTTCCCTACATCCTAATGACATTTCCAATATCC
>NZ_JACJFI010000268.1:1685-5196 GCF_014164505.1 Shewanella sp. SG41-4
ATGCATGTGAGTGTTCACACAGATTACTTGTTAACTTCTTCGGAAGTAGAGTGAAACACGCCGCAAGCCGGCTAGTGTTGTTCTTTAACAATTTGGAAAGCTGATAGTACTAACTAAAGGCGCATGAATGATGATTCGTTGTCGTTTATGTGATTACGTTAGTGCGAAAAACGTTAATGCGAAAGCATTAACACTTGAGTTCTCAACACACTGTTTAAGTGTCTTGAATATTCTAAAAAACTAAGGCGAGTCCACTTCCTGGTCGGAGGTGAGACAAGTAAAAACCAGCTGGTCACAATGTGGCTCGAATGGTTCACGCAAGTGAAACTCATTTGGGTTGTATGGTTAAGTGACCAAGCGTATACGGTGGATGCCTTGGCAGTCAGAGGCGATGAAGGACGTAATAACTTGCGAAAAGCGTTGGCGAGCTAGTAATAAGCATTTGAGCTAACGATATCCGAATGGGGAAACCCGGCCACATAAGTGGTCATCATAACGTGAATACATAGCGTTATGAGGCAAACCCGGGGAACTGAAACATCTAAGTACCCGGAGGAAAAGAAATCAACCGAGATTCCCCTAGTAGCGGCGAGCGAACGGGGATTAGCCCTTAAGTCTATGGGGTGTTAGTGGAATGAGTTGGAAAGCTCAGCGGCACAGGGTGATAGCCCCGTACATGAAAACTAACCATAGATGAAAACGAGTAAGGCGGGACACGTGACATCCTGTTTGAATATGGGGGGACCATCCTCCAAGGCTAAATACTCCTGACTGACCGATAGTGAACCAGTACCGTGAGGGAAAGGCGAAAAGAACCCCTGTGAGGGGAGTGAAATAGAACCTGAAACCGTATACGTACAAGCAGTGGGAGCGGTTCTTGAGACCGTGACTGCGTACCTTTTGTATAATGGGTCAGCGACTTACGTTTTGTAGCGAGGTTAAGCGAATAGCGGAGCCGTAGGGAAACCGAGTGTTAACTGCGCGTTTAGTTGCAAGGCGTAGACCCGAAACCGAGTGATCTAGCCATGGGCAGGTTGAAGGTTGAGTAACATCAACTGGAGGACCGAACCGACTTATGTTGAAAAATGAGCGGATGACTTGTGGCTGGGGGTGAAAGGCCAATCAAACTCGGAGATATCTGGTTCTCCTCGAAAGCTATTTAGGTAGCGCCTCGAGCGAATACCATTGGGGGTAGAGCACTGTTAAGGCTAGGGGGTCATCCCGACTTACCAACCCTTTGCAAACTCCGAATACCAATGAGTACTACTCGGGAGACAGACAGCGGGTGCTAACGTCCGTTGTCAAAAGGGAAACAACCCAGACCGTCAGCTAAGGTCCCAAAGTGTATGTTAAGTGGGAAACGATGTGGGAAGGCTTAGACAGCTAGGATGTTGGCTTAGAAGCAGCCATCATTTAAAGAAAGCGTAATAGCTCACTAGTCGAGTCGGCCTGCGCGGAAGATTTAACGGGGCTAAACATACCACCGAAGCTACGGGTGCATTTCTTAGGAAGTGCGCGGTAGAGGAGCGTTCTGTAAGCGGTTGAAGGTGAAGGGGTAACCCACACTGGACGTATCAGAAGTGCGAATGCTGACATGAGTAACGATAAAGGGAGTGAAAAACTCCCTCGCCGAAAGACCAAGGGTTCCTGTCCAACGTTAATCGGGGCAGGGTGAGTCGACCCCTAAGGTGAGGCCGAAAGGCGTAATCGATGGGAAACAGATTAATATTTCTGTACTTCCGCTAACTGCGATGGAGAGACGGAGAAGGCTAGGCTAGCGCGGCGTTGGTAGTCCGCGTTTAAGGTGGTAGGTTGATTTCTTAGGCAAATCCGGGAAATCGTACTTTAATGTACAGGCTGAGAGCTGATGACGAGTCACTACGGTGATGAAGTAGTTGATGCCATGCTTCCAGGAAAATCTTCTAAGCTTCAGGTTAGCGGGAATCGTACCCCAAACCGACACAGGTGGTCGGGTAGAGAATACCAAGGCGCTTGAGAGAACTCGGCTGAAGGAACTAGGCAAAATGGTACCGTAACTTCGGGAGAAGGTACGCTGCTGTTGGTGATGGGACTTGCTCCCTAAGCTGACGGCAGTCGCAGATACCAGGTGGCTGCAACTGTTTATCAAAAACACAGCACTGTGCAAAATCGCAAGATGACGTATACGGTGTGACGCCTGCCCGGTGCCGGAAGGTTAATTGATTGGGTTATCTTCGGAGAAGCTCATGATCGAAGCCCCGGTAAACGGCGGCCGTAACTATAACGGTCCTAAGGTAGCGAAATTCCTTGTCGGGTAAGTTCCGACCTGCACGAATGGCGTAATGATGGCCACGCTGTCTCCAGCCGAGACTCAGTGAAGTTGAAATTGCGGTGAAGATGCCGTATACCCGCGGCTAGACGGAAAGACCCCGTGAACCTTTACTATAGCTTGGCACTGAACATTGAACCTACATGTGTAGGATAGGTGGGAGACTTTGAAGCTTGGACGCTAGTCTGAGTGGAGTCAATCTTGAAATACCACCCTTGTAGTTTTGATGTTCTAACTCTGGCCCCTTATCGGGGTTGAGGACAGTGCCTGGTGGGTAGTTTGACTGGGGCGGTCTCCTCCCAAAGAGTAACGGAGGAGCACGAAGGTTGGCTAAGTACGGTCGGACATCGTACGGTTAGTGCAATGGCATAAGCCAGCTTAACTGCGAGACATACACGTCGAGCAGGTACGAAAGTAGGTCATAGTGATCCGGTGGTTCTGAATGGAAGGGCCATCGCTCAACGGATAAAAGGTACTCCGGGGATAACAGGCTGATACCGCCCAAGAGTTCATATCGACGGCGGTGTTTGGCACCTCGATGTCGGCTCATCACATCCTGGGGCTGAAGTCGGTCCCAAGGGTATGGCTGTTCGCCATTTAAAGTGGTACGCGAGCTGGGTTCAGAACGTCGTGAGACAGTTCGGTCCCTATCTGCCGTGGGCGTTGGATGATTGAGGGGAGCTGCTCCTAGTACGAGAGGACCGGAGTGGACGAACCGCTGGTGTTCGGGTTGTCATGCCAATGGCATTGCCCGGTAGCTACGTTCGGAATCGATAACCGCTGAAAGCATCTAAGCGGGAAGCGAGCCCCAAGATGAGTCATCCCTAGAGCTTTAAGCTCTCTAAAGGGCCGTAGGAGACTACTACGTTGATAGGCAAGGTGTGTAAGCGTTGTGAGGCGTTGAGCTAACTTGTACTAATGACCCGTGAGGCTTAACCATACAACCCAGATGGGTTTTACTGACCTTAGTGTTAGAATGAAGCGCTTAAGCAGTGCGATGAGACTGAAACTCAGATAGAATTAATCAGCTTTCCGAATTATTATTTAATGCTTATAGAAAGCGTTAGATAAGCAAATTTGTCTGGAAACCATAGAGCTGTGGCACCACCTGATCCCATTCCGAACTCAGAAGTGAAACACAGTATCGCCGATGGTAGTGTGGGGTCTCCCCATGCGAGAGTAGGTCATTTCCAGGCGCCTAAT
>NZ_JACJFI010000269.1 GCF_014164505.1 Shewanella sp. SG41-4
CGGTGGTAAATGTTTGTCGAGCAAATCACTAATCTGTTCCTGGCTTTGCGCCCCAGCAAAACCATCAATGGGTCTGCCTTTATCTAAAATTAATGTGGTCGGTACATTCTGAATTTGGAAGTAGTTAGCAATTTCTAACTCGGTTTCACAATCCACTTTAGCGAGAATAAATCGCCCACCTTGGCTATTGGCAAGATGTTCCAGCGTCTGCAACATTTGTACACTTTCGGGCTGCTGTTGCGCCCAAAATGCTAATACCACCATTTTTTGCATTGAGGTATCAACAACTTGTTGAATATTGTCTTTAGTAAGATTAATGAGGTAGTCCATATTGCCTCCGCAGAATGACAAAAACAAAAGCGGACTTATTGTCCGCTTTTACTGCTTAAATCGAGTTTACTTTACACTCGCCAATAACATCTGATTGGTGAGTTTAATAAACGCTGAAGGGTCTGCCAAACTGCCTTTCTCGGATAGCAAGGCCTGTTGTAATAACAAGTTAGCCCAATCAGCAAACAATTGCTCGTCAGTTTCGTTATTCAAATGCTCAACCAAAGGATGCGTTGGGTTAATCTCAAATGTTGGCTTAGACTCTGGCACAGGCTGACCAGCTGCTTGCATCAGTTTAATCATCTGCGTCGACATTTCACCTTCACCCGCGACCACACACGCTGGCGTGTCAGTTAGACGTGAAGTAACACGAACCTCAGAAACGCTGTCTGCTAACGCAGCTTTAACACGCTCAATTAAACCTTTAGACTCTTCAGCAACTTTGTCATGAGCTTCTTTATCAGCTGCATCTTCAAGTTCACCTAACTCTAAATCACCACGTGTCACTGAATGTAGCTTCTTGTCTTTGAACTCAGTTAAGTGATTAACCAACCACTCATCGATACGTTCAGACAATAACAATACTTCGATGCCTTTTTTACGCAGCAACTCAAGATGAGGACTATTTGCGGCAGCTTCATGACTGTCAGCAACGATATAATAAATCTTGTCTTGACCCGCTTTCATGCGCTCAATATAGGCCTCTAATGACACTGTTGTTGCGGCAGAGTTGTCATAAGTAGAAGCAAAACGCAATAAGCCTGCAATGCGTTCTTTGTTAGCAAAGTCTTCTGCTGGGCCTTCTTTTAATACTTGACCAAATTCAGCCCAGAAAGATTGATACTGTTCTGGCTCATCTTTAGCCAGCTTTTCAAGCATACCCAACACACGTTTGGTGATGCCCACGCGCATTGCTGTTGTTACCTGGTTATCTTGTAATATTTCGCGAGATACGTTTAATGGCAAATCATTTGAATCGATTAATCCACGTACAAAGCGCAAGTATGTTGGTAAAAACTGTTCCGCTTCATCCATAATAAATACACGTTGAACAAACAGTTTCAAGCCATGCTTATGGTCGCGGTTCCACATATCCCAAGGTGCTTTGGCTGGGATGTACAGTAAACTGGTGTATTCTTGTTTACCTTCAACACGATTGTGAGACCATTTTAAAGCGTCGCTGTAATCGTGAGAAATATGCTTGTAAAACTCTTGGTATTCTTCTTCAGTGATGTCTGACTTATTACGAGTCCAAAGCGCTGTCGCTTTGTTCATCACTTTCCACTCACCTTCTGTTGCCGCGACTTTCTCGCCATCAGGGCCGTCTGACTCAGGTGTACCTTCATTCCACATTTGTACTGGAACAGAGATATGATCAGAATACTTAGTGATAATTGAGCGTAAACGGTAATCGTCAGCAAATTCAGTTTCTTCGTCACGTAAATGCAGCACAATTTCAGTACCACGTTCATTTTTAGTGATACTTTCTACATTGAATGAACCTTCGCCTTCAGATTCCCACAATACACCTTCGTTAGCAGCATGGCCGGCAGCACGAGTGCGTACAGTGACTTTTTTCGCTACAATGAAAGCCGAATAGAAGCCCACACCAAACTGACCAATGAGTTGTGAATCTTTTGACGCTTCGCCAGAAAGATTACTAAAAAATTCTTTGGTGCCAGACTTGGCGATAGTCCCTAAATGTTCGATAACGCTATCGCGGGTCATGCCAATACCATTATCTGAAATAGTTACTGTGCCCTTTTCTTTATTCGCACTAACACGAACGCGTAAATCACCGTTACCTTCATATAAGGTATCGTCAGTTAATGCTAAATAGCGAAGCTTATCTGCTGCATCGGCCGCATTTGAGACTAGCTCACGTAAGAAAATCTCTTTATTCGAATACAGAGAGTGGATCATCAATTGCAGAAGTTGTTTTACTTCGGTTTGAAAGCCATGAGTTTCTTGTTGTGACATGAGTATTTCCCTTGGTGTTACGTTTAAACAATCACGAGTCGAAAAATCCACTCGCCTAAAATTCTGTGTTAACCAAGAGATGGGGGACGTTACAATATTTTCAAGGGGCAACACCGTCTTGTTGAATAATAAATCATCAGATAAGACCAAATCAGCTCAATATGACACATTTTTGCAGCCTGTGTTCCTCCATGACTCATCCATAGTGGAATAAAAAATGCCAACAAATCTAATTTTTAGACTTGCTGGCATCTTGGTTTTTAATCAGGTGTAGGGCTATTACAGCGGAATACGACCATAAAAAGATAATGCTAAAGTGGTGCTATCAACGTACTCAAGCTCTCCACCCACGGGGACGCCATGAGCAATACGACTAATCACCACATTATGCCTTCTGGCCATATCAGCAATAAAATGTGCAGTGGCGTCACCCTCAACGGTCGGATTGGTAGCAAGAATAAGCTCGCTCACCTCATTCGACGTTAAATGGCGCTCAAGTAGCGCTAGCCCCAACTCTTCAGGACCAACACCGTCTAACGGCGATAAGTGTCCTAACAGCACAAAATAACGGCCATTAAAATGGCCACCAGCTTCAATAGCAAGCACATCAGCAGGCGTTTCAACCACGCAAATAATCCCAGTATTAATGCGACGATGGCTACTGCATATAGGGCATAAATCTTGTTCGGTAAACGTACGACAACTTTGACAATGTCCAACTTCAGACATGGCTTTTTGCAACGAATCTGCGAGCTTAAGGCCCACTTTACGTTCACGCTCAAGTAATTGAAATGCCATACGCTGTGCAGACTTAGGGCCGACGCCAGGCAACGCACGTAAAGATTGAATTAATTCATCGACCAAAGGACTAAATTTCATAAATTGCCAATACCTTAATAACTAAACTCATTGTAATGTCATGGTGAACCCGTCTTGTGATCGGCTAAGCCAATACGCGGAAACGCCAAAGCAATGCGATTATTGTCTGTGCAGCGTTTGAATGCAAAGATTAAAACCTCTGTTGCAATAAATGAAGCCACAATCGGCGAATTAACAGTGTTCTTATTGAAAACGTTAACTCTATGACCAGAGCCATCGTAGGTAGGTGAATTGCTCAACGATTACTTTTAGTAAAAAATTACCGTGATTACGGGAACAGATTAATAATGAAACAACCTGTATCTACATCTATTTAAAAACCAAAAAACCAACTTAAAGACAACTCTATTGACTCATCTTTATGGCTTTAGACACAACCAGAAAATAAGGAATTAATTAACTTTGAGAGCCATCACTTTTCTTGTTCAATCCATCTGATATTCTACTGATCAGTACTTAATAGTGTCTGTGGGGGACATAAGGAAGACATTTACGATAATATTAAAAACACTTCCAATAGATGAGTTTCCATATAAAAGTGTCACCAATGCAAGGACTCAATATGCAAGATGTTTTACCACTATTAGGTAGTGGATTGGTTATTTGCGGAGCGCTATTACTTGCAATGGCTATCTCACCGGTATGGACAATATTTCGCCGACTTCCAACCGGCGAATTGCGCCACAGTTGGGGTTTTCTCATTCTGCTGATCCTTTTTTTTATCATAGGTTATGTCATTTATGCAAAATTTAGCTTGGTGACATTTTCTCAACCACTTGATCTAGTGGTGCCGGTGATATTTTTTTGCGGAGCTATTTTTGTATTTGTTGTTTGTAGCCTGTCCCTCAAAACCACCAGTGACATTATGCAGATGCATGCCCTTAAACAAGAAAACATCACCGACTCATTAACAGGTATATTTAACCGCCGATACTTAGATCGTCGCCTGAAAGAAGAAACGCAAAGGGCGCAAAGTTATTCTAAACCACTATCCATCTTCCTTATCGATATCGACCATTTCAAAAACATTAATGATAAGTATGGTCATCAGATTGGTGACTTAGTTTTGAAAAATATCGCCCAGAACATTAAAATGTCGTTAAGAGAATCAGATATAGTGGCTCGTTATGGTGGTGAAGAGTTTATTGTCATCCTCCCGCTAACCCAAGTTTCTACATCTTATACACTTGCTGAACGACTCAGGACTATTATCGAAAACATTCAGCTGGCGCTGCCTGGTGAGTCTGAAATAGATATACTTTCCATTGGTGTCACAGTGAGTGTAGGTGTTGCTGGAATGACATCTGAATGTAAAGACTACCAGTGCCTGATTAAAAATGCAGACAGGGCACTCTATCAATCAAAACAAAATGGCCGCAACCAAGTAAGAGTGGCTTAAACAGGGCATAAATAACGTAACAAAAGGCTGTTTGAGGGGGTTTTATTATCACGTGTTTAGGTTACTTACCTGAACGATAAGTAAAAACCTTATCCAGCGGTAAATTAAATACCTCTGCAATTTTAAACGCCACTTCAAGTGTTGGAGAGTACTTATTTGATTCAATTGCCATCACTGTTTGTCGTGTTACGCCAATTTGTTCGGCCAGTTGCTTTTGCGTCATTTCATTATGTAAAAAACGTAAAGTACGAATAGTATTTGAAATCCCTACTTTTACATCATCCCGATTATCCATAAATATCACCAGTGCGCCCCTTATACAATTGCACTCCGTAATGTGCCAGCTCAGCAGTTAGAAAAGCCACAATTAAAATATGCAGTGGTAAATACGGCACAGTCCGTTGTTGCATAAAATCAAAATCTTGGGCGGCGATATTATACTGAAAGATGGCGAACACAACGCCCACTTGCAAAATGATAGCCGAATATTTATAGCCAACTAAACTGATTTGCTTTTCTCTCAC
>NZ_JACJFI010000026.1 GCF_014164505.1 Shewanella sp. SG41-4
TAATCCACATGAACAACGCTCCTCTTTATTACAATCCGTTAATCCTTAATCTAACCACAGACACTTAACCTCCTGCTAATATATAACAAAATGTTGTGCCAATTGTTGTCTGATTAACGGGAGCGGGTGCTATGATTCCATCTCGTTCGATTTCAGCTAAACAACACATTCAGTTATATTATTCATTTTAGAATAAGCTATTAGCCCAGCAGTTATTAACTGATTAACATCATGGGGAACGTCAGTGTTAACAGATCCATTATTTTGGTTAGTGGCTATTCCCGCAGTATTAATCACCGGGATGTCAAAATCAGGCTTTGCTGGTGGCGCAGGTGGACTAACAGTCCCGTTACTCGCCTTGGCAATAAGCCCAGCTGCTGCAGCCGCAGTCATGTTACCTCTATTGGTTTACATGGACTTTTTAAGTGTACGTTCTTGGTGGGGAAACCAAAATACTGCACAATTGTGGATTTTACTGCCTGCTGCCATTGTCGGTATTGTGGTTGCTTATCTGCTATTTGACCAACTTAATGAGCAGTATCTACGCGGTATATTAGGTGTTATTTCGTTAGGGTTTGGTGTTTATGGCCTGACGTTAGGTGAATGGTCACAACGTAAACCATCGTCTTTTATTGGTCGGATTTGCGGCACTATTGCTGGCTTTACCAGCTTTGTTGCTCATGCGGGTGGGCCGCCATTAAATGCCTATTTAATCCCTCTGCGTTTGCCCAAGACAGAATATTTAGGTACCGCTGTGGTATTTTTTGCGGTAGTCAATGCCGTAAAGTTGATTCCATACAGCATGTTAGGCCAAATTAATCTCAACAATTTATTAGTCTCCGCATTATTGGCCCCAATAGCTTGGATGGGCGTAAAACTTGGACTGCGCATTCAAGATAAGTTTGATGAGAAACAGTTTAAAAAAATCATCCTCAGTTTAATGATAGTGGTAGGTTTGCGCTTACTGTGGACGGCATTAATACCATGATTGATGTGGTAATATTTATGTATCGCGTTGATTCATAAATTGAGCTTTCAAATTGAGCTATAAAATTGAGCTATAAAATTGAGCCATCCAATTTAAATCATCGTAATATTTGATACCGCTATAACAAGCCCCACAATATAAATAAGGTAATATATGAGTGCTGATAATCGCTATTTTTATGAACCTAGTAAAGGTCATGGCCTGCCACATAATCCACTCAATGCCATTATTGGCCCACGCCCAATTGGTTGGATTGCCTCTCGTAATGCCCAAGGACAGCGTAATTTAGCGCCTTATAGTTTCTTTAATTGCTTTAATTACGACCCGCCTATTATCGGCTTTGCCAGTACCGGTTGGAAAGACAGCGTTGCCAATATTGTTGAAACTGGCGAGTTTGTATGGAACTTAACTACCCGCAGTTTAGCCGCGCAAATGAATCAAACCTCAGCAGCATTACCCCACGGTACTGATGAGTTTGAGTTTGCCGGATTAACGCCAATAGCGGGCAACATTGTTAAAGCTGATCGCATTGCACAAAGCCCTGTTAGCTTCGAATGCAAATTGTCGCAATGTATTCAGCTAACCGCAGCGAATGGCGACAAAATTGATACTTGGTTAGTGCTTGGTGAGGTTGTGGCGGTACACATTGAAAAGTACTTGCTTAGCGCAGAAGGAATTTATCAAACAGCATTAGCTGAGCCCGTTTTACGCGCAGGTGGGCCATCTGCCTATTACGGTATTTCCGACGAACAGCGTTTTGACTTACATCGTCCGACTTTATAAGTATTTATCCCCATCCTATGAAACAAATAAGGCTACCATTGGTAGCCTTAAATCACTTTAGAATCAGTTAAAGCTGATGATTAGAATTGGTAATGTAAACCCAATGCCAGTTGTTCTATTTCAGCATCAATATCATCAACATAGCCATATTCATCAATATCAAGATCACCTTTGCTCATATCGTAACTTAAACGCAGATTTAGGTGCTCAGTCAATGCAGCATTAATACCCACACCATAGGTAAAACCAATACCAGAAGCAGTAAAATCATCATAATAACCATCTACAACTACGGCCATTGATGCTAAACCCACTTTAACGAAACCCGAAAATGTCTCATTAAAATGCAACGTAAATGTTGGTGTAAAGGTCAGTGCACCTGCAACAACATCAAAATCGTCTTCACCTACGTTGGCCGCAAAAAAATTGCTTTCTAAGCCAAACCAATCATTAAACTGATAACCACCGTAAACACCGAAGCCTGTTGCTGATTCAGAACCACTGGCATCATCTGAACCGAGTTCTGTTTTATTCACTGCACCACCGATATAAAAGCCGCGGTTATCTGAATTGGGTAAGCTTGTATCTGTGTTAGCGAAAGCAGGGGTAACTAAAACGGCGCACAATATTGTGGCTAGAAGAGACATTTTGTACATCATTGTTCCTTAATGATATTTGAAAAAGCGCAGAATATTAACATAAAGGAATCATTCGTAAACAGTTAAAATCATTTATATTTTTTACCGAATCAGTGACTAATTAGTGTTACACAAGGCTGTGTATCACATTAATACCGCTATACATATTTCATTAGTTTCACTAGCTAACATTGCAAATTGAAATAGTTTATTTTGCTACAATATCGAAATCCCAACGTCTAGTTGTTTAGCGTAAAATATACCTATAATCTCCAAACCAAACTTATTGGTACCCAGTCCATTAATGCCAAAAAATGTAACTATCCATAAGCAGTTTATTATTGTTAATCCAAAAATATTGGAGTAAGACAGCGTTGAAAATTCCTAACCGTATTTTACAAACAATTAGTCAGGCTATTTCGGCAGAGAAAATAACCCATATAGAAGTAATTCAACCGCTTTGGGGTGGTTACGGTCAGCTATTTCGGGCTTATGTAACGGGTAAACCGTACGCGTCGGTGATTGTAAAATATATCTGTTTACCTCAACCGGAATCGCATCCTAGAGGTTGGAACACGCCACTGTCGCATCAGCGAAAATTGCAGTCGTACCAAGTAGAAGTGAATTGGTATCAGCACTATGCAAATATTCATACACTGCAGCAATTCAGTCCTCTACCGCGTTGCTTGTATGTAGACCAACAAGCCAATGAAACCCTACTAGTATTACAAGACTTGCATACTCTAGGATTTACCCACGTTAGAAAAAACGCCACATCTGCCACCGTACTCGCATGTTTAACATGGTTAGGGCATTTTCATGCTAAATACATGCACGTACAACCAACAGGACTTTGGCCTGTCGGCACATACTGGCATCTAGATACACGACCAGACGAGTTAGCCGCTTTACCCGACAGCCCACTTAAGTCGGCAGCTCATCTCATCGACGATGCCTTGAAACAATGTCCATTTCAAACCTTGGTGCATGGCGATGCCAAATTAGCTAACTTTTGTTTTAGTCAGGATGACCATGCTGCTGCAGTCGACTTTCAATATATCGGCCGAGGTTGCGGCATGAAAGACGTCATAATGTTGCTTAGTAGTGTATTAAGCTATCACGAACCTGAAGCGTTAATTAATGACTATCTCAACCATTATTTTGCCGCATTAAACCAAGGCCTAAAGGCATTCCATCCGCGAATAAATCCGCTTGAGGTGCAACAAGCATGGAGGCCTTTATATTGTGTGGCTTGGGCTGATTTTCAGCGTTTTATTAAAGGTTGGAGTGTTGAGCATTTCAAAGTGAACGCTTATACCGAAGCGCTAACCAAACAAGCGATAACACAACTCACCACCGCCTAACGCTTATCTTTGATGATTAATTAACCACCTGAAGGTTAATATCTTATCCGTATTGGCTAAGGTTGCTATTGCAGTCTACAGTCTATAAACACTGTAGGGTTTGCTGCCATCCATGTGGTTATTGATTACAAACAAGCACTACAATTCCTCTGTTTAATTCAAGTGAAATAGCTCCGTTTGGGGTTTATATAGACCAAGCCATCCGCTAGGAAGTCGCCATATGGAAAGTCCGTTTACGTATATTTTAATCACCTTGTTTTTTTCTAGCATTCTGCTGTCGATAATCTTTTTCATGACATGGCAAACCATGGGAAAACAAAAATATGCGTTAATGTTTTCATTGTCTTTTTTAGCCTCGACAGTGCTGTGGGCTAATAGTCTGTTTAAAAGCCTGTTTCTTTCGCACGAACTCTACTGGATGATAGGTTGCAGTGTTTCTATGCTGTCTGTGGTGCTCGGGACGTGGGGGCATTGCTTACGCACTAACACTAAAATTCACCCCGCAACACTGCTAGGCATAGGCGTATTTGGGATGATGCTAACCTATTATTTTACTTATATTAGCCCGCACCTAGGCTTAAGAATGTCGTTGTATTTATACGTTGATGTGTTGTTATTGATGATCACCAGCGTGGTGATTATTAAGCACCGTAAAAAATCACGGCCTGCCGAAATAGGCGCGTCGTTAATGCATTTCATATTTGCAATATGCATATTTGTTGCTGCTAGTATCGCGCTATCCCAAGGTAAAGAGATGGATGCAGAACTTATCCAGCTCTACGCCATTGTTAACTTTACCGCTTTACCTGCAGCGTATGTTGGTATGTCAGTATTTGTGATTTATATGCTGGCTTCTGATTTGGCCGAAGAAATGAAGTTGCTGGCGATGACAGATCCACTGACGGATTGCTTTAATCGTCGGGGATTTTATATCCACGCAAAACAAAAATTACTTGAGTTACAAAAGCAACCGCAACATGCCTGTCTCATTTACTGGGATATTGATAAGTTTAAAGCAATTAACGATCAGTTCGGCCACGCTGGCGGCGATCAAGTATTAATCAGTATTCCCCAGTTAATTAAACAACATATCAAAAAAGATGACTTAATCGGCCGCATGGGCGGTGAAGAGTTTGTGATATTAATCGAGCGCAGCAATTATCAAGAGGCTATCAATGTCGCCGAGCGATTAAGGGCGATTATTAACCAAACGCCTATTGTTTATTGCGGCCATCAAATTAATGTGACCGCCAGTTTTGGGGTCGTTGAACTCAGTAACCAAGACATAACGATAGAGCAAGCTATCGATCTCGCCGACAGTGCGTTATATCAAGCTAAAAGCAGTGGTCGAAACAAAGTCGTGTTTAGCTAACCTCCGTTAAGGATAACTAACCCTTTGTGAATCGAAGCCACTGCCTAAAACGATTAACGATTAACGATTGTTCAAAAAGTTAGTTAACCTCGATACGAATATTATCGCTTAATGTTTCAAGCTGGGAAATTAACAGTGCGATAGTCACATTCTCCGGTAATCTTAACGTCAGCTTAGCGCTATACACTGTTTTACCTAAACTGGTGACTTGCACACGGTAACATTCTTGGTGGTCTACGCTGACTTCAAGATCCGCTAAAATTTGATTCATGTCATGGGTTAAGCCTGAGCGATCATTGCAATCTAAAGTGAGTTTACATTCTGGCGATAGATGTTTAGCTTCATGATCGTACTCAGCATAGACAAACGTTAATTGTGAAAACTGCTGCTCTAATGCTTGTTTTAACGCCGCTTCCTTATCGACATCTATCATCACCCGCATCATGGCCACAAATTGTCCGTCGAGTTTAATGACTTTACTGGTTTCCCAACTTGCACCTATTTCACGGCTAACTTGAGCAAGTGATTGCAGAAGATTGGGCTTTAAAGTCCCTAATACCGTAGTGATAAACCTATGTTGCATATAACCTCCGATGCCAATAAACCACAAAAATGTTGGTCTATTTAATGTGGTTTTAGTTAAAGCCTAACTACAGACTAACTATCACGCAAAAGCACGTCTGTGGTCTATGACACAAATCAAACAAATGAGTTGTCATCAACAACCAAACATACCAATAGATTATGGCATCGAGCGGGTGAAAATGGTTGGTATCATGCTCAACGTTATCGCGGAAGAGAGTCGGGGTTAGTCAGTAATCATTAACCATCGAGATAAATTTTGCTGTAAATGTTATTTTTGCAAGCCACAACAAACTTAGTGAATTTGTATCGTTTGCATCACAAAATACCCCGCATCAGTCACGACTTAACCGCCCTAGTAAATGGCATAACAATGCTATTTTTGACACTTGTCACACTAACCGCAACAACTTGCACAATATCACTCCAGTCGCATGCGCTTTCAGTATCTGGTTGAATTTAAATAACTTATTGAAAAAATTGTATTCATCCTTACACTGTTTAATAAAAAAAATACATTAAGCCATTGTTTTTAAAGTTGAATAACTTGTTTTGCGATTAGCTATTCACACCTAATGCTGCTTATTGCTACCCGTAGATGCTTTCTCTAAAATGCGCGACTTGCCCAATCTGGGTACAAATTAATCTTTAGCGATGTTATTTCGTCGTTAACATTTTCCATTAAGGGAACATGATGTCTACAAAATTAGCGAATCCAGCACCATTAGGATTAATGGGCTTTGGCATGACCACCATACTGCTCAATATCCATAATGCAGGCTATTTTCCAATTGATTCGATGATCCTCGCGATGGGGATTTTCTACGGTGGCATTGGCCAAGTGATTGTCGGCATGATGTGTTTTATGCGTGGCGACACCTTCGGCACCACCGCGTTTACGTCATACGGCTTATTTTGGTTAACCTTAGTGGGCATTATCTTAATGCCAAATATGGGCATTGCCGCCAGCCCAGCACACTTTATGGGCTGGTATCTAACGCTATGGGGCACATTTACTGCCTTTATGTTTGTCGGATCGTTACGTTACCCTCGGACAAAACAAGTGATATTTGGTTCATTAACCATCTTGTTTTTCTTATTGGCCGCTCGTGACTTTACCGGTAATGCACTGCTTGGCACTATTGCTGGGTTTGAAGGTATTTTCTGTGGAGCAAGCGCGATTTACTTTGCCATGGCTCAAGTGCTTAACGCTGAATATGGCCGTACTATTTTGCCTGTTGGAGAGTTAACTCAGACTAGAGCTCTGGTTCAGCCCCAAGCAACTGAAGCGGAAAAAGTGACTTTGCACTCGGTTCAAGCATAACGATTTACAAAAAGGTCGATGCATTGCATCGACCTTTTTTATTGGTATCAATTAGTTCACCAAACGACAGCCACACACAGTATTACTCGGCTGAAATAGTACTACTGCATAATCTTTAGTTTCATCGCGCTCCAATACCTGAATACTTAATGAGTGCATGCCATTCTTGTTTAAATTGATGCCGCTAACATACGACAAATATTCATAATGCGCTGGTGTCTCGACACTACCCCCGCCTAAATACTCTTGTTTGGTGGTCACTGAAATATCGTACATTTGCCTTTGAGCATCAATTCTATTCACTTTGCCAGTCATCGCTAACGTGCCAGCAGAGTTGCCCTCTAAGTCATAATAGCGATAATTAATTTGGGCTAAACCATCTTTAGAGACGAGATCGACCAGTAAATAATGATCGCTGTCTGCTGCGCCAACTTCATGATTAAACAGCTCTGAACTGCAGCTCAACATAAAACTCGGAGCCTTAGATGTTAACGCGTAAATGCCACCAATACTGGCCAGCAAACACAGTAGAATGACAATATTGATTACCCATAATCCTTTTCTTGCCATGGTGCTAACGCCCCTGAGATCGATGAGATGAAGCCAGTCGAACAGGCAACGAATCGCAAATATTCACTTGTTCAAGCCATGCTGAATTGATAAATTTCTTAGGTTGGCGCAAGTCGCTAATTTTTAAATTACGAATAATAGACTGGCCTAAATAATCACCTCTTAGGGTAATGTTCAATACTTGCTTATCGTGAGATAACGATAAAAAAGCTTTATTCCATACCGTTTCAGCACAGCCAGATATACTTTGTGCTAATTGTTGCCCTTGGCCAATCAGCAACTCATTATTAGTGTTTGAGGCTGAATACAAAATCACATCCACTTGCTGACCGGAATTTAGGCTCACCGTGTCTATGCTTAGTGGCATGGTCGGACTGATTGAATGCCCAACTTGATTAAACCACCATAAACTTGCCAGTGACACGCTAACAACGGCAATGACCACCAGCAAAGCTTGTAATGGTCGAATGAATAACGGGCCTAATTTATTGTTAGATTCTTTACGGGCACGGTGATGCCTCAGTAAATAACCTTGGCCTTTTACTGTTTCGATAAGCGTTTCATATTGTGGTCCGAGAAAAGAGCGTAGGGTAAAAATAGCCCTAGCGACTGAAGCGGAGCTCAAGTGTGAATCGTCTTCATGACCCGACTCTAATAATGGTTTAGCAACAACTTTGCCTTGATACTCGACCAATAATGTCAGTACATGTAACTCGGCTCTGGGAAGATGCCAGACAACCCCGGTTTCCTGGTTAGTCAACTCCCCTTTGTCGATACTGAATCTGCAATGTCCCAATTGCATGTAGACCGCCTCAATAATTGACCTAACTTTAACATCCTAAAGTGTATGCATAAAATCTTATGAAATCTGTGATCCTGATACCTAAGCGCTTTATTCCTTGCGAAAAGTAAGTCTTTAAATGTGCAAACTGGCAAATTTGCGAGCGGCATCACGTCATTTCATGATTTTAAAAACACACTAAACGGTTACGAAAATACATAAATATTCAAAATAACGAGACTCACATCACAAAACTTTATGACTTTATGCACATTCCCCTTAAATAAACCGATGCCATAATCGCTAAAACGTCTCATTTCAATCCGCTGTTTTTATCTGCTTTGAATCACATCTTTAATTACTCCATTGCTTATTGTTACCACATCAAGTTGTTAGCCCGTTTTTTACTAACAACTCAAAAACCCCCAACACTAGAGATTGGGAATAATAAAATAACGATGAGTAAAGGGTGATTATTATGAGCATAAACAGACGTCAAGCATTGACACAGATTATTGGTTTAAGCACTGCAGCAGCTGGGGCAACGTTATTAGGCACGTCTGCATTTGCTGCCACAGACGCCGATGGCAACTACCGTTTAGAACTAGGTGAAAAACTTAAATATGCGCCACTTGATGCCATGCAAACCGCAAAGCTTGCCTATGAAACGGGTGGCGGTTGTATGCACCAAGTGTTTCACGCCATTGTGACTATGCTAGCGGCATCTGGCAGCGTTGACGCCAGTAAGTTTGCCACTATCCCTACCGCATTAGCAGGCTATGGTTGGGCAGGCGTGGTAGGCCAGGGAACATTGTGTGGCAACCTTAATGCTGCCGGTATGTTGATTAATATTCTTGACGATATAAATGGTCAAAACAGCGCCATTATTGGTGCATCGTTCCGCTACTACGAAACTAACGATTTACCGTTATCCTCTGCTGAGTTCATTGCGGGCATTGGCTCTACAGCTGAAAAATCGCTCGAAGTAGGCACTACCTCTATTGCCAATAGCCCACTGTGCCATTCATCTATTAGTAATTGGTCTGCGGCATCAGGGAAGCCTTTTGCATTAAAAGGTGAACGTTGCAAACGCCTCTCTGCCAGCATGGCTTTTTATATTGTTGATTTACTCAATCGTGCCAATGGCGGCGAAGATATTTCAGTATTAGCAGAAGCAAAACCATCTGCAGAAGCGCAAGCGTGTCAGTCTTGCCATGGCGTTACCGAAACGATGGGCTCCGCTGCCAGCGTGAAAACAGATATGGAATGTACCACTTGTCACACAGGGCATTACAATTAAGGAGCGCATCATGAAGGTTAAATATCTTAGCGCCATATTAGCGAGTTCATTGTTAATCTTTGGCTGTAATAGCGACAATGATGACGAAGTTGTCACTGAACTACCGGTGGTCGTGATCCCTCCTGTAGTTGTGCCGCCAGTCGTTGTTGTACCGCCTGTTGTTGATGGCGTAAGTATTGATGATGCCAGTACTGTGGTGGTTAAACTCGACACATTTGACTCAGCCACTGGCGCACTATCATTCACCGTTGCTAATAGTGAAGGTGATGCGCTAACTAACGTAGCCGATTACGATATTGTGTATTTTGGTTTTCCTGACCCAGCCTCACCGTCCATAAAGCCTAAGGCTTGGAAACGTTGGCATGTCACTCAAAATTATCAATGTGATAGTACCGCTACCGACAGTTGCACTGGCACATTAGAAGCGACAGATACTGCGGGTAAATATACTTTTAATGTGAGCGATCTCGACTTACAAAGTAAAGCATCAGCAAATGCTGAAATGATTTATAAGGTTGCGGTTCAAATTAAGGGCGCGCTTGCCAGTAATGAAATTGAGTTGATTGACCCAAGCAATTAATCATCATTCAGCCTCCCCCCGGCTAATGGCGAGAGAAGACCACTTGTGCTCATTAGCCTCAGGCTTTTTGCCGCAGTGCTTCACTGCGGCTCTTTTTAACATTTCGCAGCACGGCTTGAATATACAAAACTGGGTATGCACCGCTTAGATAAACAGTTTAACGCTGTACAGCTGTAAATATTGAAAACAAAAAAAGGGTTTCAGCAACGCTGAAACCCTTTTTTATTCAACACTGGCTACTGATAAATTTAACGAAGCTGTTGCATTAAGTATGCGTAAACCATTGAACTTAATTGTGCAGCTTGGGTATTGTCTGCCGCACCGGCATGGCCACCTTCAATATTCTCAAAATACAACACATCTATGCCCATGTCTTCCATTTTAGCCACCATTTTGCGCGCGTGCGCAGGGTGTACACGGTCATCACGTGTTGAAGTGGTAAAGAACACTTTAGGGTATTTAACCCCTTGTTTTAAATTGTGATATGGCGAATAGGTTTTAATATATTCCCACTCTTCTGCGATATCAGGATTGCCGTATTCACCCATCCAACTGGCACCGGCTAATAACTTGTTGTAGCGTTTCATGTCCAACAATGGCACCTGGCACACTACGGCGTTATACAGTTCAGGACGACGAGTAAATGCTGCGCCCATTAACAAACCACCGTTACTACCACCTTGAATACCAAGATGTTTGCTTGACGTAATTTTGCGAGCAATTAAGTCTTCGGCAATGGCTTCAAAGTCTTCATACGCTTTATGACGATGTTGTTTTAATGCTGCTTGATGCCAAGCTGGGCCGTACTCTCCACCACCACGAATGTTAGCAAGTACATAAACACCGCCCTGTTCTAACCAGTTTTTACCAATAGTGGCCGAATAGGCTGGCAAACGAGACACTTCAAAACCGCCATAACCATAAAGTAACGTCGGGTTGCTGCTATCGAGTTTGATGTCTTTAGCCATCACCACAAAATATGGCACTTTAGTGCCGTCTTTTGACTTAACAAAGTATTGCTCAGTGACAAATTTATCGGCGCCAAATTGTTGCGGCATCGCTTTAATTTTATCGGCTTTTAAGCTTGCACCATTTAAGCGATATAAACTGGCTGGTTCTAAAAAGCTGGTGTAATTAACAAAAAAGTCGTCACTATCACGTTCAACATCAAATACACTTAAAGTGCCATTAGCTTCAAATGGCACAGGCTTGCTTTGCCACTCACCTTTATCGTTTTGCATGTATCGTACAAGTTTGCTTTTTACGTCATCTAGCCAAGTCACAAAAATGGCATTCTGGCTAAATGCGACCTGTGAAATAGAAGCCTGCTTCGTTGGCGATACCAATTCACTAAATTCTGGTTTTTGCGCAATGAGCTTATCAACAGGTGTATAAACAATGGCACCTTGTTTGAAAGTCCCTTTGGGGGTAACTAAATCGCTTTTTAACTCGATATATAGCTGGCCTTTAAAGTAACCTTTTAAATCGGCATCTTCAGGAATAGGCAGCGACACCAACTTACTATCTTGATAAGCATAATGTTTAGCGGTGTAGAAGGTTAAACTTTCTGTGACGATATTCAGCGGTGTTTTATCATCAAACATCACATAACCCGACACGGCAACTGAGGCTTTATCACCTCTAAACACTAATTTGGCTGCAGACAACGGTGTGCCGCGTTTCCATAATTTAACCACACTTGGATAGCCTGAATCCGTCATGCTTTGTGCATCACCAAAATCTGTCCCGACGAAGACAGTGTCTTTATCAATCCAGCTCAATCTTGACTTGGCTTCAGCCAATAAAAACGGCTTTTGAGTACTGTCGACAAACGCTTTAGCGGTTAAGTTAAACTCACGCACCTCGGCAGCATCGGCTCCCCCACGAGACAACGACACAAAACAGCGCTCGTTCTGTGGATATTGGCATTCAACGCCCTTAAATACCCAATTAACGCCCTCTGCTTTACCAAGAGCATCGATATCAAGCACTGTTTCCCAGTTTGGTTCAGCTTTAGCATATTCCACTAGCGTAGTACGACGATAAATACCTCGTTCGTGATTTTCGTCTTTCCAAAAATTATACAAATAATCGCCAATACGAGTGGCATAAGGGATACGGGCTTTATCGTTTAAAATCTCTAAGCTGTTAGACACCAAGTTATCAAAACCTGAATAAGCCTTAATGTGAGTTGCAGACACGGCATTTTGCTGCTTAACCCACTCCATCGGCTTGGCGCCTTCAACATCTTCTAACCAAATATATTTGTCTTCTTCTGCATGAACCGGTGTTGCCATTGTCATCGCACTCGCTATACATAAGGGTATGATTCGCTTAAGCATTAAAAATTTCCTTTTTGTTATTTGCTCGCGGTATTTTACTCACATGCACTTACTTTATAGGATTTGTGAAGATGTTCAATCGATTAAAGAGAGCAAACTGTAACAAGCCATGCTCTGTAGCCGAGCAAATTATTGCTAGATTATCATGCCAATTTTGACGGCGAAGCAGGTATAATGTCGCGCTAAACATTGTTCAACTCATTCAGACCAATAAATACAGGCACCAACATGGCCAAAACCGCAGCAGCATTACATATTTTAGTTAAACACCAAACTCAAGCTGAGGACATCATTAAGCAGCTGAGTAATGGTGCTAAATTTGATGTATTAGCCAAAAAACACTCTAGCTGTCCTTCGGCCAAAAGCGGCGGTAATTTGGGTGAGTTTAAAAAAGGTCAAATGGTGCCACCATTCGATAAAGTCTGTTTCAACGGCGAGCTCATTACGCCACACCTCGTCAAAACTAAATTTGGCTGGCATGTGGTGAAGGTGCTCTATCGCACCTAGCAGTAGTAGTAAATCGAAAGTAGAAAGTAGAAATAGTCGCACCGATAGAAATAGTCGCACCGAACAATAGACCTACAGAGCAGTACGTCGAGCCTATAATGAGGCTAATCTAGAATGAAACGCGCTTAGAATGAAGCACTCCAGAGCAGTCTTATATGAGTAAATGGTAAATAGTGGGCGTGATATCAATACCCACTTTTCAAAAGACCACGGTTAACAACCTTTACTTTCGCAGTTTAATCGACAGCTCGCCATCACGAATTTGAATATCATCCACTCCATCAGCAAAAGCATTCCAAAAGCCGCGATCGCCAAATTCACCGACCAAATTGACATTTTTCATGTTTCCTAGCCACGCATTCGGAATAGGCACGCCCATTAAGCTCACCCCAACCAGCGCGACAACGGGACGACGATTAGCATCAAGGTGAATATCCAATCCTGTATTCACCCGTAAAATCTCGCCCGCCATGATAGGAAAATCTTTAGGAATGGGGATTAACATGGTCGCACTGGCTAAATTGTCCGAAAAATCAATGGCCACCCGTTGAGCAAAATCAGGGTTACGGCCAATCATTGAGTTGACTTCTTTTTCACTAAAACTCACTTGACGATCTGCATCAAACTCTTGATATGCCTGCGGTGTTAGCTCGCCAGAAGCGCTTTGTTGGATATTATTGTTACTCGACGTTCTTGATGTATCCGAAGAGGACGATGTTGCAGACCCTTTGGATTCAACTTGCCAACCTAACTGAGTCAGTTTGCGATCTAATTGTTGCTCTTCCTTAACATTTAAGCTTACTGGGGTAAGCGGTGAAGGAAAGATATAAGTTCGGATAATAAAAAATGTCAGCCCTGCCGTAACAAGCATCGTCGCTGCAATAATCAGTAACAGCTTGGCACCAGAGGCACCAAGTTGCTGGCTGCGCGGTGGTGACCCATTGATTGATAAAGCTCGCATGATATGCCCTTAGTTATTCTCTTATTGTGCATCATGGTAATGCCCTGCTCGACTAAACAGCAAATAAAAAACAGTTTTATGGTTAAATTCAAAATACATTACGTTAATAGTTTGTTAACCAGGTGGTTTTTATGTTACAAAATAAATGTCGAAATAGTTTAACTGCTACAGACTAAGATACGGTTAAGTCTATAAAGCAGAGTTAACAACCACAAAATAATAACAAATAGGAATACTTATTCTATGAAACTATCAACCATTTCAATGTCACTATTGGCCCTTGGCCTGACAGCTACTGCACATGTACAAGCAAGTGATGACCGTTATATCATTCAAGTTGATCCACAAAAAAAAGGGATTGTAAAAGCCCTTGCCAAAAAATTAGGCGCACAAATTAATGTTGATGGGGAAGGCTTTATCGCCGCGACATTTACCGGCAAAGATTTAGACCAAGTTAAGGGATTACTTAATAACCCACACGTTAAGTTAGTTGAAGAAGATCAACGACGTCATTTAATGGGTTTTTCTGACGACATTGGTAATCCAATGGCAACCCAAATAACACCTTATGCATTTTACCAATCACAAGCAGATCAGGTTATATTTAACCCGAGTGCGGGCATTAAAGTCTGTGTTATCGACTCAGGTCTTGATCGCAGTAATACCGATTTTGTGTGGAATAATATTACCGGTAACAACGACAGTGGTACCGGCAACTGGGACGAGAATGGTGGCCCACACGGTACACATGTAGCCGGAACTATTGGTGCTGCAGATAACGGCTTTGGCGTAATAGGCATGGCTCCTGGTGTTGATATGCACATCATCAAAGTATTTAACGCCGATGGATGGGGCTACTCATCTGATTTAGCTCAAGCAGCAAACCTTTGTTCACAAGCTGGCGCTAATATTATTAGTATGAGTTTAGGTGGCGGCGGTTCAAACTCAACAGAATCAAATGCATTCCAAAGTTTCAGCGATGCTGGTGGACTCGTCATTGCAGCTGCAGGTAACGATGGCAACAATGTGCGTTCATACCCAGCGGGTTATCCGTCAGTGATGATGATTGCTGCCAATGATAGCAATAACGTTATTGCTGATTTCTCTCAATTCCCTACCTGCTCATCAGGTAAAGGTCGCAGAGTCACAACTGATGAAACCATTTGTGTTGAAGTTTCTGCTGGCGGTGTAGATACCCTTTCGACCTATCCTGCTGGGCAAGCAACTGCGTCAAATTTATCAGCTGACGGATTTGCACTTTCGTCATCGGCAATGGAAAACGCAGGTTCGGTAACGGGTAACACTTTTTACATGGGTACAGCGGAGTCAACCAACTCAGGTGCTAACGGCAATATTTGTGTGATCGACCGTGGCGTAATTTCGTTTTACGATAAAGTTGCTAACTGTGAAGCATCAGGTGGCATCGGTGCCATTATTGTTAATAACGAACCAGGCATGCTATACGGAACATTAGGCGATGCTAATGCCACTAGTATTCCTGCCGTTGGGGCAGCATTTGAAGACAAATCAACTTTAGTTAATGCAGCAACTGCAAATATTGATATTGGTACATCGGACTTTGGCTTTATGAGTGGTACTTCAATGGCGACTCCTGCTGTTTCGGGAATTGCAGCCTTAGTATGGTCACAACATAACGAATGTACCGGTAGCGAGATCCGTGCAGCACTTAAAGCCTCAGCATTAGACGCTGGTGCATCAGGTAAAGATGACTACTTTGGTTATGGTATTGTGCAAGCTGCGGCCGCTGATGCGTATTTAACTAGCAATGGCTGTGCTGGTGGTGAAGTCACTCCACCACCAACGGGCGGCGATATTACATTGTCACTTAATGGCTATAAATCTAAAGGAGTTAAGATCGTCGATTTAACTTTTGGCGGCCTAAACGCTACCAATGTTGATGTTTTCCGTAACAGCAGCAAAGTAACCACAACAGCAAATGACGGTAGCTTCACTGATAGCATTACATCAAAAGGTGGTGGAACATACACTTACCAGGTGTGTGAAGCATCAACTAGCACTTGTAGTGCAGAAAAAAGCGTCACATTCTAAGTGATTTAAAGCCGATATAAGTTAGGCTTTACATAAAAATAACCCTTAAAAAATCATCTCAATTTGAGATGATTTTTTTATTTTACACAAAAAACATTACTAATCGGTTGCGTTTTCACTGTTAAAAAATGAGTTACAAACACCCTCAATTGTAATAAAGTTGTATGTCATAAAAGACCCAAATTAACCAATCTATCAGAGTAAAATAAAGGATTATTAATGCAGTTACTCTTAAGCAAGACTTTAACCCCATTTATTATCGGCGCCAGTATCTTATTAACCGCATGTGGCGGTGGTGGATCATCTGGTGGAGATGACAACTCTAATTCTGGCTCAACAAGCCCACAATGGGTTGCTGGCCAATTTGATAATTATTCAACATTAGCCAATCAGTGCAGTGCGCCCTCAACCCAAAAGCTATGGTTGCGTTCATGGAGTAACGACACCTACCTTTGGTACGACGAAATAGTCGATCGCGATCCAGCACCTTACAGCGTGGCCGAGTATTTCGATCTTCTGAAAACCAATGAGTTATCAGATACCGGTAGCCTAAAAGATAACTTCCACTTTTCCATGTCAACGGCTGAATGGGATCTGCTTAATGGTTCTGGTGCATCTGTTGGTTATGGCATGACATTACATTTGCGCAACGCTTCGGCAGACGTATCTCGACAGGTTACAGTAGCTTTTAACGAACCTAACTCACCAGCCAGCAATGCCGGCATTAGTCGTGGGGCCATTATTATGTCCGTCGATGGTGTGATTGTAAAAGATGCCAATGACAGTGCCAGTATTGACATCATAAACGCGGGTTTATTTCCAGACACTAGCGGGAAAACAACCGTGTTTACAGTACGCGATTTAAACTCTCAAATAGATCGTAGTGTCACATTAACCGCTGGCAGCATAGTCTCTAGCCCGGTGCAAAATACCAAAACGATTCAAACCGCTAATGGCAAAGTAGGTTACTTACAATTTAACTCACACATCGCAACCGCTGAAAGAGGTTTGTACGATGCCATGACGACCCTAAGTAACGCACAAGTTGATGATTTAGTTTTGGATATTCGCTATAACGGTGGTGGGTTATTAGCCCTCGCAAGCCAGTTGGCTTACATGGTTGCCGGTGACGACGCCACAGCAAACCACGTGTTTGAACGTACTAGCTTTAACGACAAATACCCGACAATTGATCCGGTCACTCGTGACGCATTAACGCCGATGCCGTTTATTCCAGAATCACTTGGCTTTAATACATCACTGCTGCGCAGTGGATTACCATTGCCAACACTAAACCTTAAACGGGTATTTGTACTCACCACACCAGGGACTTGTTCTGCCAGTGAAGCATTAATGAATGCCCTTCGAGGTATTGATATCGACGTGATTCAATTAGGTGACACCACTTGTGGTAAACCTTACGGTTTTTACCCAACTGACAATTGTGATACCACTTACTTCACGATTCAGTTTAAAGGCGTAAACGACAAAGGCTTTGGTGAGTATTCAGACGGGTTTATACCATCAACTAATCCAACCGTAGACAGTGAAATACCTGGCTGTGTATTAGCAGATGACCTTGAACACGCATTAGGCGATACCAATGAAAGATTACTAAGCGCGGCTTTATTTTATCGTGATAATAATCGCTGCCCTGCTACCGCTGTTGCTATCGCGCGGGCACCAGCACAAAAAGCCTTTGTCGACCCAGGCTTTATGCTACAAGACACCCGTAATCAAAATGTATTGCATAACAACCGTATTTTAACGCCAGCGGTTAAGGGACAATAATGTTAAAGCGATATATTAGCTTAATCAGTGTGTTGGTTATGACAGGTTGTATGGCCACTGAAAGCGAGGTTCAAGCCCCGTTGGAAGCCGCTTTATTAATCAATCCCAATAGCGAAACCCATGCTGAATTGCAACTCGCTATCGCAAGTTTGTTACAGGCCAGCAATGTGATTATTGCCGACAACGCATTTACCCAATACAGCCAAGAAGTCATTGAACGCAAACAGCATAAAGATGAAAATGGCTTATTAATAATGGGACGCAGCAACGAAATCCCAGCTGCGGTTCAACTATTAAAACAAGGCGATACTTGTCTATTGCGTCATGTGCAAAGCGGTAATACGGCAAACTTATCGCAAGTGCGCTGCCAACTTGAAAACCACTAGCGATTAGGCAATAGTTTATTTCGTCAATACGCTTAATCCAAAAGGCCAAAGCACATTTTAATATGTGCTCTGGCCTTTTTTTGGGGCTATCGACTCTTGCTAATTAAATGCCGCCTATCGATCATGGCGCAGTTAACTCATCAAGCTGTAAAGCCAATACCCGCCTTTTATCATAATGGCTAAGCTAGCCCCCATCATAAATAGATAACTGAATATAAAAGTCACCGCACCACTTGAAGGACCGGTATCATCCAAGCGAATAATGGCGACACTCATATAAAATAAGATAAAAAAGTTTATCACTATACTCAAGATAAAATAGTCACCCACCATAGGTAACACACCGCCAACAACACTGCTGATAGACAACAACAAGCTACTGAGATTTTCCTTTGTGGAATATTTTTTCTCTATAATGCGGACAAAAAACACCCCCAACATAATCAAGAAGTAATACAGTGAACTGGTTAATGCGGAATAACCCCCTTGGGCGATATCAGTCAGCGCTATTGTATCGTCAACCTCAGTAGTGCTTGAGCCAGAAAAGAAACTCGAAATCCAATGACCGATACCAAATATAATCAACCAAGCAAGCATAAATGAAACCAGCCCACCGTAATCAATCGGATGACTGGCTTTACGATCAACTAGCATTGCCAATAACAAACCTAGCAATGCCACACCAGCCAGCAAACTGAGTGCATACCAATATTGGTCTAAATAAAAGAATGCAAAACTAGGAGACATCACCAAAAAAGATTGATTAAACTCATTATCTTTGGTGGTAACGCCAGTATTTTTATAAAAGGCATAATATACAACAAGGGGTTGGAACAGCACTAACACAGTGCAGAGGGTTTCAATATCCATATAAACGTCCGTAACAAATCCATGTGAAAAGTGTTATTAAGTCAGCAAAATAACACGCTAAAACGAGAACAGTATAAACATCAGAGTAGTAAATTCAATCATTTATCGAATGGTGTAACGTATAAACGACTCTCAGTTCAGCCTTACTAAGAGACTCACTAAAGTCAAAACCTGAAGAATCAGTTTTTAGAGTCTGCTGATCTTTCAAGGTTGTTTTTGCAGCTAATTGTTGGCCATTTGTACAAGGCAGAGACTTTGAGGTGTAGTTATTCTACATAAGAAGTGGATAACGCCGTAAAAATGGTCAACAAACACTGTCCGAAGGGTTCGGCTAAAAACGTTTTTCTCTTTGTTGAATGCATTTTGTTTAGATGACTAGGCTGCAATCCATTCGCCTCGAATAACACGTTTTTACTCGAACAAAACTCAACCAGCAAAGATCAACAGACCTTAGTACGATTGTGCAATCGCTATCTTGCCCTCTACAGGCTAAAACATGATAAAATCTCGCTCTCTCACTTCAACCACACAAGGTATAGCAATGAACCCGATTCTTGCCATCTTCAAAGAACATAATATCAGTGACGTGCAAATTAATGAGCTGTTCCAGACGTTAACTGAAAATCCATTCGCAGCAATGGCAACTATTGGCCAGTTAGGTATTCCGCCGGAAAAGCTACAACAGTTGATGGGTATGGTGATGCAAAACCCAGCCTTAATCAAAGAAGCAGTGGTAGAACTTGGCTTAGATTTTTCAAAAGTTGAAGCGGCAAAAGCACAGCTACAGCCATAAGCACTAAGCTATTAAAAAATGCACCAACAAAAAGCGGCCAGTACCTTAAAATACTGGCCGTTTTTGATTTATCAAATCACTGCCGCTATTAATTTCCTTCAAAACCAGCTAACCAGGTTTTGAATAATTGGTTGAGCTCGGGCAGTTCAGTGTCTGAAAGGTTTGCCACCAGTTTGTGTTGAATGCGTACGTGCTCCTCAATCGCTTCATCTATTGTGGCAAGGCCTTTTTCAGTCAAACCTACCGATACGCTGCGCCTGTCTTCAGTGCTGTGTACGCGTGCAATTAAGCCTTTAGATTCAAGCTTATCTAGGCGATTTGTCATCGCGCCAGAGGTTAACATCATCGACGATAATAATGCCGAAGGGGTTAAGGTATAAGGTTTACCATTACGTCTTAAGGTCGCCAGTACATCAAACTCACCCATAGTCAGATCAAACTGCTTATGACAAGCTGATATTTCAGCCTCAATGTGTTTTTGCAAACGTAAAAATCGCCCAAGAACCGCCATTGGCTCGGTATCTAAATGCGGCTTTTGTTTACCCCATTGCGCTACAACTCTATCAATATCCTCCATACCTCACCCTTATCATTTGGCACTCAAAACATAACTTAAAAACTTAACGTAAAGATACTTCATAAGAAGGTACTTTACAAAGATAACTTAACAGTCCAGAATTGGCACTTATCTTTACATAAAGATATTTAACACAAAGGTAGTTTATGAATATTTTACTGGCCATGATCCCTGCATTTTTTTGGGGTACCACTTATGCGATGACCCAACTTACTTTGCCAGACTGGCCACCATTATTACTCGGCGCCCTTCGTGCGCTGCCTGCAGGACTGATTCTACTCGCGATTAAACCGAGCCTACCGCACAAGGCCGACTGGTCTATTTTAATTAAACTCGGTGCCATTAATATTGCGGTGTTTTTCAGTTTGATTTTTATCATGGCACTGACGCTGCCATCGGCTATTTCTGGCATTGGGATGATTTCAGTGCCGGTATTCGCGATGTTATTTCATTGGGTAGTCAGTAAAAAAAGACCTAATCTTCTGCAAGCACTTTCTGGTGCGGTGTTAATTGGCTTAGCTTGGATGCTGTTTGACCCAAGCTCAATCAGCTTAAACCCCATAGGATTAGTCGCAATGCTTGCCGCAATTAGCTGCATTATTATCGGTAGCACAATGACCAAAGCGTTAGGTTCGCGCATTCATTGGTGGACCATACTCACCTGGCAGTTGATTATCGGCGGCACATTACTATTGGTTGTTGCGGGTATTCAGGCACTCTTTTCGCCACAGCAATATATCAATGTGGTCAGTCAGTTTAGCCTGACTAATGGCTTTGGTATAAGCTGGATAATCTTGCTCAATACCGTACTGGGCTACAGTATGTATGTGTGGTTACTGCAACGTATGTCGGTGGTCGACTTTACTTTTGGTGGCATTGCCAACCCGATAGCGGGCATCGTCTGTGGCCTAGTATTAATGGGCGAGTCATACACCGCACACCAATATTTATTGATGAGCGGGATGATTTTTGCCTCTATCGCGCCAACATTAATTCAGCTACTGCGCCCAAAAAAGCTCAGTACTACCGCGAGCGATTAACTGAGCCTATGGGCGAGTCATTGAGCTAATAACTACAGCAGAGCTCTTAACTGATTGAGTGCATCTACAGAGAAGCCTTGGTCATAAAAGTAAATCACTGTACCTTGCTCATTGAGTAACACGACTCGAGTATTATTGGGATTTTCATTACCGGTAAAGGCTTGTACTTGGTCGCCATCTTTATAGATGGTGACCACGCCTTTCCATAATGGCTTAGGTATACCAGCACGCATGCCATTATTAATCAGAGGACTGAACATTCTTGGAAAAAGTCCCTGTATGGTCGGCACTTCATATACAGCCACTTGAGTTTGGGTCATATCCAAGCCAATCAGCCAGCGATCAATATCAAACTGTGAATCTTGCTTGTAACCAATCAACAATAGCGACATTTTACCGTGTAAATCCTCAGGTAAAGCCATCGACTCTTCCTCAAGCGTTTGCCCTACTACCGAGGGAAATGCTTGTCCTGTAATAGCCTGATTGGGGTAACTGGTGCTACAAGCACTTAGCAATAAAGCCGCAATAACCATTAAAATACGCATCTGTAATCCTTGTTGATAAATAACCTATCCAGTTGTACGCAAGCAAACAGCAAAAGGATTGCTTGTTGCCAAATTCAGATAAAAATTGACTGCATTTACAACCAAATGTAACCATTGCAGCATATTTTCACCCTAAGTATAAACATGTCATTCAGCTAGTTATTCTCTAGCTGCCATTCCTCAATGGCTTCTTTAGCTGCCCGAAAAGCCTCAATACCAGACGGCATGCCACAATAAACGGTTGAATGCAGTAATACTTCCTGAATTTCTTCGATAGAGCATCCATTACGTAAAGCCCCTCGAACATGGCCTTGTAATTCAGTTGGTGCCTTTAATGCTGCCAGTGTTGCAATAGTGATTAGGCTGCGCGTTTGCTTAGAAATAGCATCACGCACCCACACTTCGCCCCAACAATTTGCAGTGACTAACGCTTGCAATGGTTGAGTAAAATCAGTGACATTACTAAGCGCTTTATCGACATAAGCATCACCCATCACCTTGCGACGTACCTCAAGCCCTTTTTGGTATTGTTCATCATTCATCTGTGGCCCCCTGTTTTCACTTTTGGTCAATTAGTTAAACATAATCCAGCCTATATACACGTTAAACTTAATCTTAAATAACGCCACATTTTTGTTGTAGTCAGTTGATAATGTGCCCAAGTCGATATCCATTCAGTCTTTACCTGAGCAGGTAAGCGTGGCGGATATATTTTATGACTCTATCTATAAACTCAATCAAATAACTGGCTAAAACACTGTAGTTATAGGTATTATGTTACTGATTTAAAAGCATGATTCTACATCATGATTTTTATTAACTTAATGACTATCAAGGAATGGTATCGCCATGGAAAGAGGCATTATACCAATCCTTATTGAAGTGTGATCTATTTTAGGCGGCGTCACAGTGCCAAGTACAATTCAAATGACTGCTGGTGTAGCTTGCTACATTAAAGGCATTTGAGGTAGTAATTGGTGTTGTGACACCGCCCCGAAGGGCGAATTTATTAGCGCACTCTTCTTTGTTAGTCATTTTTGACGTGGAGCAACCATGCCTTCAAAAGACTGCCTCGAATAGCACACTAATAATTTTCGCTAAAAGAGCAAACTTCAATGCGGATTGGTATCGGTTCGTTGGAACACCGACAAAGGCTTTGGTTTTATCAAGCCAGAAACCGGTGATAATCAAGATGTCTTTATTCACATCTCAACCCTAAAGCACATGGCCAGAAAGCCTATTGTTGGTGATGAGATACTATTTCATCGCGAGAACCAACCCGATGGCAAAGTCAAAGCCGTAAAAGCCAGTATTGAAGGCGTGGCTGTTGTTTCTAACACAACCCGTCCAGCTTCTCACACTGGTCAACATCATCGAAACAACCCACCTCATCATGATGAAAACTACCGTTCAAGTCCCGTGCTTGGCCGCGTAATCATGCTTATTATCCTGCTTGGGGTTGGTATTTTCGGTTATAAACAATATCAAAAAATGACCTCCACGCCAGTGCTCACCAATGCAGATGTTGAACAGATGGAGTGGACACCAACCGTATCAAAACCAAGCTCAATCAATCTACAACCACAGTTCAGATGCGAAGCTGGTAAAACACACTGTAGCCAAATGCGCTCATGTGCAGAAGCAACCTTTTATACCCGTAACTGTCCAGGAACTGAAATGGATGGCGATGGGGACGGAGTTCCATGTGAAAGGCAGTTCTGTAATTAAACATTAAGGAATGAGTCATAGAAAGCAGGTTCTGGCTAGCCTTTATCTATTTGGCACAGGCGGCTATCGCTATTTTTTCGCCTGCTTTCGATACTGGCTTGGGGTTATATTTTTGCAGCGCTTAAAGCTGTGGCTAAAATTGGCCCCATCACTAAAACCAAGGCGTTCGGCTATTTCATCAAGTTGCATCGGCGTTAATAATAACGCTTCGGCTATGCCAAAACGCACATCGTCACGCACTTGGCGCCAACTGGTTTGTTCTAGTGTTAGTTGACGATGCAAAGTGCGAGTCGTTCGAGCCAAATGCTGGGCGATATCCTCCATTGATGCTGTTAAGCCTAAGTGTACTAAGGTGTCTTTTACCAACTTAGCAACAGGTTTCCAGTTTTGCTTTTGTTGCAGTAGCTGGTTGCATTGCGCCTCACATAGTCTGGCGGTGGCTTCATTGGCTTTTATCAAAGGCAAATCTAATAGCGGTGCTAATCCAGTAAAACCGTTATAGTTGGCATTGAATTGGATCTCAGCACCCAGTTTTTGCTTTATACCTTCGAGTGACAAGCCTGCGGGCTGAGGCGACGTAAACTGCAATTTTATCGGTAAGTCGTTACTTTCAAATACTTCTCGTTGGATCATCGCAGCGCCCAACATGTCTCTTACTAGCACTAGTTCACCTAACTCACCGGGAATGTCACATGAGAACCTTAGAGATAAATCATCTTTAAGCTCAGTTAATGTTATCTGTGAAAAAACATAAGTTAAATCTAAATAACGTAAGCCTAATTCAATCGCCTTTCTCGCAGTACTGCTCGCCAATAGGGCATAGCCCATGATGCCATAACTGGTCAGGTGATAACGGCAACCTAACTCCATTCCGACCTTGAATGGGCATGAAGTATTGAGCATCAGGTTATTTAACACCTGTAATTCTTGTTTGCCTTCAACCAGTTGATCGTGATCGGTTAATTGGGCGCCCACCAAACCAGACCCTTGCAGCAACAGATCTTGGTCAATTCCTAGCTCAATGCCATAGGACACAATAATTTGCACACTGGTAATGCTGCGAAATGTCATAACTGAAGGCTGCCATGTCTTAAAATCACAAATATACGTCCCTTTAGCGCGTAGATCAATGAACAATAGTTTCCTATGCTGGATAGATAATACAATTTATTAACAACTGTTGAATGATCCGCTATCGAGAAATTAATGCTCAACGGAACAAGTAAAAATACAGATGGCTAATAACAAAAGCTAACAACAACCAAGCACGTTAATAAATAACCATAACAAGAATAGAGGGCATCATGACCCAAGTTAAACGAAATCCTTCGGTGGTGATCATTGGTGCAGGTATGACGGGCATCTTAATGGACATTAAACTGCGCCAAGCTGGCATCACCGATATTGTAGTACTGGAGAAAAAAGACTGCGTGGGCGGAACGTGGCGAGAAAACACCTACCCTGGAGCTGCCTGTGATGTACCCGCTCACATGTATACCTATTCATTTGAACCTAATCCAAATTGGAGCCGCTTTTTTGCCCATGGACCAGAGATTAAACAATACTTTGAGCACGTAGCAGATAAATATGATGTTAAACGAGACATTCGTTTTAACGAAGCCGTTACCGATGCACAATATGCCAATGGCAAATGGACGGTAAAAACCAGCCAACAGCAAACCTACATCGCTGATTTTATTGTGTGCGCCACCGGCATTTTGCACCATCCACAATTTCCAGACATTCCTGGATTAAAAGATTTTAAAGGTACAACATTCCATACCGCCCAATGGAATCACAATGTAGACATATCCGCCTCTACCCGTGTTGGAGTTATCGGTACTGGGTCAACGGCCGCACAGGCCATACCCGAACTAATTAAAACCGGAGCTAAGGTTTCAGTTTTTCAGCGCACACCACAATGGCTAATGCATCTGCCCGATTTTACTTTTTCAAAAACCAGCCGAAAGTTAATGGCTCGCTTTCCCATCATCACCAAAATTCATCGCAATATGGGCAAGTTTTTTCTAGAACATTTTTTTACCAAAGCAGTCACGGGGCACTTTATCCAAAAGCATGCGTTAAATTTTTTGTGCAAAGCTAACTTACGATTAAGCATTAAAGACAAAACCTTACGCGAAAAGTTACGACCTCATTATCAAGTAGGCTGCAAACGGGTCATTATCAACACCACCTTTTATAAAGGCATTCAAAAAACCAATGCTGAGTTAATAACAGAAGGCATTGAGCGCATAACTGAAACAGGCATTATCACTAAAGACGGTAAACACCATGAGCTAGACGTATTGGTGTTATCGACAGGTTTTAATGCATTTAATTTTATGCGCCCCATGAATCTCATTGGGCGCAACAATTTGCACATTGATAAAGCCTGGGCTCATAAAATCAAAGCCTATCGATCAATGTTACTCAGCGACTACCCTAACTTTTTTTTAATGCTCGGCCCCAACACACCTATTGGTAACTTCTCCGTTATCGCCATGAGCGAGGTTCAAACTGACTACGTTATTAAACTGATCGATAAATGGCGTGAGCATGAATTTGATGAGTTTGAAGCCAAGCAACAAGCCATTGACGACTTTAATGCCTACGTAAAGGAAGGGTTAAAGGGCACTAGCTGGGTTGGAGGATGCCAAAGTTGGTATTTAGATGCCGATGGCGACCCAATTTTATGGCCCTACACTTGGCAGCGATGGGTTGATGAAATGAAACAGCCGCAGATGGAACACCTTAATACCCGATCATTTTAGTTGGCTTATCCACCTTTTCACCCTTACATATCCACCCGTATTGATTCTCTCGTGCTGATTGACTCATACTAGAAACAACCAGGTTTATGATGAATAAAAATACTATATTTATTACCGGCGCAGCTTCCGGCATTGGCTTAGCGACGGCAAAACACTTTCACAAAAAGGGCTATTGGGTCGGTATGGCCGACATCAATTTGGCGCAATTAACACAAGCCACCGAAATATGGGACAGAACTCGAGTACGGTTGTTTCAGCTAGATGTCAGTGATTTTTCACAAGTACAACACGCCATGGCTAAATTTTGTGCGGAACATAATAACTGCTTGGCAATATTAGTTAATAATGCCGGCATATTGGAAATAGGCCCCTTTGAAGACATCCCTATCGAACATCATCAGCGCACATTAAGTGTCAATGTCATCGGGGTCATGAATCTGTGTCATGCTGCATGGCCATATTTAAAAAATTCCGGCACAAGTACTATTATCAACATGTCATCAGCCAGTAGCGATTATGGTGTACCAGAATTAGCCAGCTATTCGGCCAGTAAGTTTGCCGTAAAAGCACTGACCGAGGCGCTGGAACTTGAGTGGAAAAAGTACGGCATCAGTGTATGCGATGTTATGCCACCTTTTGTGGCAACCAATATGCTTAAGGCACAGAAAAACAGCGCCAAAGTCATGCAACGACTCGGCGTGAATATCACCGCTGAACACGTAGTCGCTGTGATTGATAAACAAGTGAAACACCCTAAAACCCATAGAACAGTCAGTGTTTTTTATGGCCTATTGCATAGATTAAGTAACGTATCACCGGCATTTATCAATCGCCTAGCGATGAAGTGGCTAAGTCGATAAAACATGCGGTTCTAATCAGTTAACAATAATAAAAGGCTATAGAAATGGATAACGTTAATAAGCCAACACCATTATCACAAGACAAATCATCAACTGACAAGCCATCACTAAACGAACCACTGCAAGGCGAGCCGCTACAAGGCAAACGTCTACAAGCGCCCAAGCTTGAAGCGAAACAATTAATGGTCGCCAAGTGGTTATCATTAGCGCCGCTATACAAGTTGCCAGTCACATTATTCAGATATGTATTTCTAGCGATGGACCGAGTACTTGGGCTGACTAAAATTGAAATGGATAAGGTGATCAATTTAACGATCCCGGTGAGTACTGGCACTCCTCTTTTGGGCACTATTCCTTTGAACGAACATAGCGCCAGCGATAGCAGCCATACCATCGCTAACAGAATAAAGCTTCGCATCTACCATCCTAGCGCCACCAAACCTCAAAAAACCTTAGTGTACTTTCACGGTGGCGGCGGCGTTATTGGCAGTATTAACACTCACGATCACTTTTGCCGCTATCTGGCTAAACATGGCAACATGAACATTATCTCAGTCGATTATCGACTGGCTCCAAAACATAAATTCCCCATCCCGATTTGTGATGCCATCGAGGCGTGGAACTATATCAACACTAACCATCAACAACTTAATATTAATCCACAGCACATAGGCGTGGGTGGTGACAGCGCAGGTGGGTATTTAGCATGTATCATCGGTTTACATTCACTGCAAACATCACTGCCAGTACAGGCAAAAGTAACACCCGCATTTCAGTTTTTAATCTACCCAATGGTAGATTTACAAGGCTTAACCGAGTCTTATCGCCGTTTCAATAAACAGTTAATACTCACCCGCGATTTAATGGATTATTTCAGGTTAAAATATTTAAACTCTCTCGACGAAGTCACTCTGCCATTAGTGAGTCCACTACAAGCAAAAGACATTAGTGAATCACCAAAAAGTTACATCTTAACCCTAGGTTACGATCCATTAAGGGACGATGGCATTGCGTATGCCCAGCGCCTAAAAGTGGCAGGCATCAATACACAACACCAACATTATGACGATTGCATGCATGGCTTTATTTCAATCACAAAACTCAGCCCGCGCGCCAAACAAGCCACTCATGACATCGCAATGGCATTAAACAGCTTTAATGAATGATAGTTATAGGGAACTGACAGCAGAACCGACTCTAGAAACCACCAACAGATGATAAAGTTTACTCAGACGCCATGTATTACAGGCTAACAAGCCAACTTATGCTAAAATGCGCCGATCAGCTTTATGAATGTGCAATTCTCATTTGTTTGACTGAGCGTAGTGAACCCTACCGTGATTAACTAATGAGGATACACCAATGAGTAAGTTAAATGCCGAAGAGCGTAAAGCTCGAGATAACGATCGTTTTTCAAAACGAGTGGATGAACGCAGAGTAAAAGGCGAAGATGTCGTTGCGTATGCACTTGCCAATGAAAAAGCGTTTAAGTTTCTGACCAAAGATGAGAAACACAGCCTTAAAGAAAGACAAGCGGCACTAGTAGAAGAAGTCAGCATTAAAAAACAGCAACAAGTTGAGCTTAAAAATCAGCAAGAATTAGACAAGGTTCAAGCTGAATTTACTGATACCGCTCAGTAAAACCCCATCAACAGCCATTGTTAATGATGATGGCTGACCACATTCAAATACTTATTTTTATAAATTCTAACCTATAAAAATCGGTATTTGAAAGCTGGTGAAGTTTGCTAGCGAACAGGCTTGCAGCCATAAAACACTACAGCATTTAATCCTAAATTCACTTCAAGAAGCATTTTAAATGGCACAAATCTTGTTAACTAAATAGCAATTTGCTTATCTTGAACGAGTTGTAAAAATATATTCCCCCTTCTTTATCCATTCCAAATCATTATTAAAAAGCTTAATCTGTCCACTGACTCTGACCGACAGCTCTCATTGTTTGCTTTATTATAGTTATACTTTCGTTAAATAAGGATTTTGTAGATGAAATGGATGTTATTTAAGCTTTGTATCGCGCTGCTCGCGTGTGGATTATCTACAAATGTTTTCGCAAGCGTTAAGGCATTGGTTTGTAACGATTGTTCAGAATTATCTATGAGTCAAACTGCCCTAAAAGAGGCTGTAGAGTTTACGCTGCCTTACATCATCGTGGTTGATATTAAAAATAAGGTAGCTCAAAAATATCGAGTTGAACAAAATAATCATACACAACCAATCTTGCATCCCATCGACATGTCGACTATTGAACAGCGCGAGGTGAATTTACTTTATTCATATACAGATGAATTAGTCAGTACCATCAAAAAAGCTGAACA
>NZ_JACJFI010000270.1 GCF_014164505.1 Shewanella sp. SG41-4
GGGTTACAACCTATATTAGCCATACCTCCTCAATCAAAATAATGAGTCATTATGCCCGAATTACCAGAAGTTGAAGTAACCCGCCTAGGGATCAGTCCATACCTTATTGAACAAACGGTAAGTGAATTGATTGTGCGCAATGCCTCGCTTCGTTGGCCTGTGCCAGCTATTGCGCAAAATATTGTTGGGCAGCGTATTACCAATGTCCGCAGGCGAGCAAAATACTTACTCATTGATACCGATGCTGGCATGACAATAGTGCATCTAGGCATGTCAGGCAGTTTGCGTATTTTACCGCGTAATACTCCAGTCGAAAAACATGACCATATTGATTTAGTTCTCGAAAATGGCCGCATGTTACGTTTTAACGATCCACGTCGCTTTGGCGCTTGGTTATGGTACGAATTACCTGAAGAAGCCCATCCTCTGCTATCAAAGCTTGGCCCTGAACCACTAAGCCCTCATTTCACGCCATTACAATTACAAGCAGCACTTGCAGGCAAGAAAAAGGCGATTAAACTGTGCTTAATGGATAATCACATCGTGGTTGGAGCCGGTAATATTTACGCCAACGAAGCTTTATTTGCTGCAGGGATCCACCCCGAAGCTGCGGCGGGAAGCATTGATTTAGAACGGTTAACGATTCTAGTCAGCGAGGTTAAGCAAATTTTGGCTCACGCCATTGAACAAGGTGGAACAACATTAAAAGACTTTACGAATGCCGATGGTAAGCCAGGTTATTTTGCCCAAAAACTGCATGTTTATGGTCGTGGCGGCGAAATCTGTACAGCCTGTGGCAATTTATTAAGTGAGATAAAACTGGGCCAACGTACCACGGTTTTTTGTGGTTTATGCCAACAGCGTTAGTCGGATAAATAACGCCTAAATTACATTTCAATTTACGCATAAAAAAGGGAGCCATTGGGCTCCCTCATATCATCAACCTCAACTCGGGTTAATCAACAATAACGCTTAAAACTTATATTCGTAAGTCGAAAAAACCGTACCTTGAGTGTCATCGTCTTGCACTTCAAACTCCGAATTAGCCACACTGCCACCTAAGGTCAACATGCCGTTAAACATCGGTAACCGATACGACAACTCAAGCATCATGATATCTTCTTTTAACGGCTGTGGAGCCCATATACCGACGCGATTAGCACCGTCTTTATTCAGTTGAGCGTAACGGAGTATTGAGGTAAAACCATGACTATTATCGAACTGACCAATTAACCCTAAAGCATAAACATTGGCATCACTGTCATAGGTACTACCAAACGCACGACCATAGTAACGCGAGCCACTTTGGTAAGTATCATGTTCATAAAAACAGTTAAACTGAGAGTTTTGATCACAATTAACCTTAGTGTCGGAATACTCGATAAAAAACTTATATTGCTGCTTTGAAATACTAAATCGACTATCCATACCAAGCATTTGGCCGCAATCACTCATACTAGTGGCACCGCCGGATGCATTTTCACAAGTTTGCTCTACATACAAACCAAGCGGAATACCGAACCAAATATCACTGTAGCGCACGTCAAAACCAGTCATTTGATTGGTATTACTAATACACTCTTCACCATCTTGGCAATCTTGTGGATTTGTAATTGATTCAAACGCACTATCAAAGCTGCATTCTTGGTCTTCTCCACAAAACATCGTTGTCCAAGATAAGCCAATTTCAAGCTGCTTTAACGGTTTAATCGAACCTCGCAGAGACCATAACAACGCATTTGGAGCATATCTTTCTTGTTCGGTCATACTCACACCTGCTGTCACTGTCCACGCACCTAACCAAGAGAGTAAAGGTGTTTCAAATGCTTGCGGATTATGTCTACTTAAGGTTAAAGATTGCATCGGTCTTGCGTTAGTAGACATATGCAAAGAGGAATCGAATCCAGGCCCCCACCATTGAGCAGCTGCACCAAACGTTGCAACCCAGTTGCCTAATATTAGCGCGATGTAATTATCATCAAAACGCACATTTTCATTATCACTAGGATCATAATTTGCTGATGCTGAAAGTTTATAAGCAAAACGCTCACCAGTGTATTCGTGTGAGCCTTGTAACTGGCCTTTTTCACGATAGTCGGAACCAAAATGTTGGAAACGTGCTGAATCTGATGCTGCAGCCACTTTAATACTGGTGTTGCCACGATTACCAACAGCATTTTGATAGTAAAAATTAACTCGAGCGAAAGCATCAACTAAATCAGGCGTTACCAACCCGGGCTCAGCTTTAACCAAATCAGCTCCAATACCGAACCACATTAATGGAAAGGTATTAATTGGCGCATTGATCACCCCAGCATCCGCTAATGCTTGAATATCTGCTCGCAAATAAATATCTGAAGTGTCAACCCATGGTGCAGCCTGAGCAGCATTCGTATAGATGAACATAGCGCTTAACCCTAATGCAGCGGTTAGCTTTGTGAAGCGAAATCCCTTTGCCATAAAATTACTGACCTTTTTTTTCGGCTTTAATTTGTGCCACTTTCTGCTTTAATGCCATTGCTATGAGTGGATGAACAAATTGACTCACATCCCCCCCATGTAATGCGACTTCTTTCACTAACGTAGACGAAATAAATGAATTCTCTTCGGCTGGTGTCAAAAACACACTTTCAAGATCTGGGCTTAAACGACGATTCATGTTGGCTAACTGAAATTCATATTCGAAATCCGACACAGCACGTAGTCCACGCACTAATACACTCGCATGTTGTTCTTTGGCAAAGTCGACGAGTAATCCAGTAAAACCAACCACTTCTACATTTTTTAAATGTGCAGTAACAAGGTTAACTTGTTCGACGCGTTCTTCAAGGCTAAATCGTGGTTGTTTTGACGGATTAGAGGCAATACCAATGATCACATGTTTGAATAAGCGCGCAGCGCGCTCAATTAAATCGGCATGACCATTAGTAACTGGATCAAAAGTGCCAGGATAAATTGCTCTTCTATGCATAAAATAAGGCCATGGTGATGAATTTATCGTGATTTTAGCAGCTCATTGATGCTCAACCCACTTGTAATCGAGAATTAATTAAACAATTTTTGTAAAAAATCATAAAATCGTGTAGATTAGCGAATCGATCTCGCTGGATGTTTATTAAGCAATTGTATCGAATTATATATGGAAGTGAATCGATTATATGCTAATCTTCCATTTAGGTGTATTTGAATATTTTATGGGAAGACTTTGAGATGAAAAAATCAGCTATCGCTATTGCGTTAACATCAGCTTTATTAATGATCGGTTCTGCTTATGCTGAAGGAACTGGTGACACTCAGCCAACAGATGGCTCTTCTATTGTTAGCGGTCCAGTTGTTGCAGCTGCTGCTATTACAGTTGCTGTTATAGCAACTGCAGTCAATGACAGCAATGAAGAAAGTGGTAACAACACAGGCACAGGAACTGGTACTACAACAACTAGTACTGGTACTGGTACTGGAACGACTACGACTTCAGTTACAAACTAAATTCGTAAGACTATAAAAAAAGCACATTTTTAATGTGCTTTTTTATTTTCTTTTTTTTGCCGTTACTTTGAAGCTTAAGGAATTGAGCTCGTATGTCTTCAATTTTCAATAACAAAAATCTACTCACCTTGTTTTTCTTTTTAGCCCTTACCGGATGCAGTAATACCTTTGTGCAAATTGGCGGCATGCTTAAAGAAAGCATTGTTGGTCTTCCTGATGATAATATTTCTGCAAATGAAATTGAAAACAGTCCATATTCAAGTGTTTATGTCAAAATAAATGACTCTCATCAAGCTTATGTACTCTTAGCTTTGGCTGAAGCACCACAAACTATGCCTGCAACAATAATCACAACTCAAAATGTAGAGTTAAAGTGGATATCATCAGATGCCGGTATGTTGGTTACTCGTAATGGTCGTTTACTGAAAACGGTAAACCTATTTGAAGGTAATCGTATCAACATTGACAGTAATCAAACTGATCCTGTTGCATTAGGGCTTCATCTTGCCAGCACGCCTATAAAATGGCAAAGCACCATTGACTGGCAACCCGGTTACCATGTCAGCTATCAACAGCTATCTACGTTTAGCTTTGTTACAGATGAAACACTTACCATTAATGATAAACCCATTACTCTCAAAAAGTTTAATGAGCATGTTATCGTTCCTGATATAGATATTGAATACGACAATCAATTTTGGATCGACCCCTCGAACGGGCAAGTCATCAAAAGCCATCAAAAAATCGCCCCTAATTTAGCATACATTGATATAACCGTGCTGAAACCTTATGAATTTAAGGACGTAAAATGAAACTATTAATTCAATTATGTTCAGTGGTGGTATTAATACTCTGTTCACAACATATCAACGCTGAAACAGTCATTACAGTGAGTCAATCTAACTCTGCTAAACAACCGGTATCATTACAATATAAACAATCACCTCGTTTAGTTCAGGTCATAAAAGACAGCCTCGAAAATAGTGCCCCGTTAGCAACCCAACATAAGTCATTAGCCATTTACTGGTTAGCAGCTGGGCTATATGACTATTCAACAGAAGCGGAGTTTCAGCAGAAACAGCAACAAATTATTCATTTGCTCAAAACTCAATACGACGATATGGAAACGCCTCAAAATATTAAGGCGTTAAAAACACTATCGGCATGGTTCACCGCTAATCAGTTTATGAAACGTGAACTTATTCTACTTGATTACGATTCAATTAGACTAAAAGATGAGTTAAACCCACTTTTAACAGGCCGCTATTTACTGACTTTACCAAGTAAACCAGAAAATGTGTTGGTACTTGGAGCTGTAGAACAAAATGGTTCTCAACCCTTTATTGTCAGACAAGGCGCTACTGAGTATCTTAACAATGCAATACCGTTAGATGACTCAGAAAGTAGCTACGCTTGGCTTATTCAACCTGATGGCAAATTGGAACATTATCCTATTGCTTATTGGAATCAACATCATATTGATATCGCACCAGGTGCCATTATCTATCTTGATTTTCAAGGTGTTAGAGATAATGAACAACAGTTGAATCAGCAAATTCTCGAATTATTAAGACATTGGAT
>NZ_JACJFI010000271.1 GCF_014164505.1 Shewanella sp. SG41-4
TATCAATAAAATTTGCCATACGCCGCTCCCAAGTCTTATTTTTGGAAGCGCCCTTGCCAGGGACGCTACCAACATTGGGTTTCTAAGAAGATTTACGCACTCTTAAATACCATTCTGACAATAGTCTGACTTGTTTTTTGGTGTAGCCTTTTTCCATCATGCGATTAACAAAATCATCATGTTTACGCTGATCGTCATTCGATGTTTTGCCGTTAAACGAAATCACAGGCAGTAAATCTTCAGTGTTGGAAAACATTTTTTTCTCAATCACTGTGCGTAATTTCTCATAGCTAGTCCACAGAGGATTATTACCTTCATTATTGGCCCGAGCACGTAAGACAAAGTTAACAATTTCATTGCGAAAATCTTTTGGATTACTTATCCCCGCAGGTTTTTCAATTTTCTCCAATTCAGCATTTAAGGCACCACGATCAAAAAGTTGTCCTGTTTCTGGGTCGCGATATTCTTGATCTTGGATCCAAAAATCAGCATAGGTGACATAACGGTCGAAGATATTTTGTCCGTATTCAGAATACGACTCAAGGTAAGCTGTTTGGATTTCTTTACCTATAAACTCAACATATTTAGGGATTAAATAACCTTTAAGAAACTCTAAATATTTCTCACTAATATCGTTAGGAAATTGTTCTTGTTCAATTTGCTTTTCGAGTACATAAAATAAGTGAACTGGGTTTGCGGCTATTTCTGCACTGTCAAAATTAAATACTCGTGACAAAATCTTAAATGCAAATCGGGTCGATAGCCCTTGCATGCCTTCATCTACGCCAGCATAGTCACGGTATTCTTGATAGGATTTTGCTTTCGGATCGGTGTCTTTTAAGCTTTCACCGTTATAGACCCGCATTTTTGAATAAATTGATGAATTTTCGGGCACTTTTAAACGCGATAACACGCTAAATTGTGCCAGGGTTTCTAAGGTACCGGGTGCACAAGATGCAGTGGATAATTCAGAATTGGCCAATAATTTTTGATAAATTTCCATTTCTTCAGATACCCGTAAACAGTAGGGCACTTTGACGATATAGACGCGATCTAAAAACGCTTCGTTATTTTTATTATTCCTAAACGCAGACCATTCAGATTCATTAGAATGGGCCAATATGATACCGTTGTACGGCAAGGCTGATAGACCTTCAGTACCGTTGTAATTGCCCTCTTGAGTCGCAGTCAATAATGGATGAAGTACCTTAATGGGTGCTTTAAACATTTCAACAAACTCCATCAACCCTTGGTTTGCACGACATAAGGCACCTGAATAAGCATAGGCGTCAGCATCATCTTGTGAAAAATGTTCTAACTGACGAATATCAACTTTTCCCACCAAAGCAGAAATATCTTGGTTATTCTCATCTCCGGGTTCAGTTTTAGCAATACCGATTTGATCGAGCACCGATGGATACACTTTTACAACTCTGAACTTTGTGATGTCACCACCATATTGGTGCAAACGTTTTACAGTCCATGGTGACATAATCGTTTTGATATAACGACTCGGGATGTTGTATTCGCTTAGGAGTAGTTCACTGTCTTCTTCAGGATCAAACAGACAAAATGGGTGGTCGTTAACAGGGCTGCGAACCCCATCGGCAGTTAATATGTAAATTGGTACGTGTTGCATTAATGCTTTGAGTTTCTCCGCAAGCGATGATTTACCGCCACCAACAGGGCCTAAGAGATATAATATTTGCTTCGACTCTTCTAAACCTTGAGCAGAATGCTTTAAGTAAGCCACAATTTGTTCAATTGCATCTTCCATGCCATAGAAATCTTTAAATGCTGGATAACTAGCAATAACACGATTAGAGAAAATTCGACTTAAAATTGGATTTTTTGCTGTGTCGATAATCTCCGGTTCACCAATAGCCATGAGTAACCGTTCTGCAGCAGACACATAGGCACTTCTGTCTTGTTTACAGATGTCGAGAAATTGCTCTAAAGTATATTCTTCGTCGCGCTTTTTCTCATAGCGTTGTTGATAGTGTTCAAAAATGCCCATAGTAACCCCCTCAAAACGTACAGTTGCATGACGTAAAAGCCTGAGTGATTAATGCGATGGTCAAAAATGTGATGTTGAATCTGTAGCGCAACATTAGGCTTTACGACTAAAGTGTAGGTCAGGAAAAATAACTTGGCGAAGTTTTAATGAAAAATAAATCAAATAAAAACAACAACAAACAGTAGCAATTGCAATAGTTGCAAAAATAGTCAGATGCTCGACTGCGTACTTTAGGCGGATAAAATGATAAAAAAAGGAGCCAAAAGGCTCCTTTAGTTTTTGCAGTTAATTGACATTAAGCAGCAAAGTTCTTGTTAACAAATTCCCAGTTAACAAGCTGCCAGAAATGAGCTAAATACTCTGGACGTGCGTTACGGTAATCAACGTAGTAAGCATGTTCCCATACGTCTACAGTTAATAGAATCGTAACAGACTCATCTGTTAACGGTGTAGCAGCATTGCTAGTGTTAACAATAGTTAATGAACCATCAGCTTTTTTCACTAACCATGTCCAAGCGCTACCAAAGTTATTTACTGCAGAATCAGTAAATTTAGCTTTGAATTCTTCAAAAGAACCAAATGAAGCATTGATAGCAGCAGCGATATCGCTAGTTGCTTCGCCGCCAGCATTAGGTGCTAAGCAGTTCCAGTAAAAAGTGTGGTTCCAAACTTGAGCCGCGTTGTTGAACATACCGCCAGTTGAAGTTTTTACAACTTCTTCTAGTGTTTTGCCAGCAAACTCAGTTCCTTCAACTAAACCGTTTAGTTTTACCACATATGTGTTGTGATGCTTACCATAATGGAACTCAATAGTCTCTTGAGAAATGTGTGGTTCAAGTGCGTTCTTTGCATAAGGTAATGCTGGTAGTTCGAAAGCCATTAGTATCTCTCCATGGATTCAGGTTATCGTTTTGTTTACCAATCAGGTAACATTGCTCTACTGCTATTGTACTGATTATTTTTGTGATGTGAATCATTGTTTAGGGAATTATGTGGATTGCAGTAATCGATTTTATGGATTTTAGATAAACCCTACAAACTGTGGGATTTTGTTCTTTGTCTAGGTGTCGTACAATAGACTTAATGTGTTCAGTCGTCGTACTTAGGAAATCAAATGGAAACTGTAGAAAAGATTAAGCAGCAAATTAGCGAAAACCCAATTATTGTGTACATGAAAGGTTCACCTAAATTACCAAGCTGTGGATTTTCATCTCAAGTTGCTCAAGTGATGATCAACTGTGGTGAACAATTTGCGTTCGTTGATATTTTACAGCACCCAGATATTCGTGCTGAATTACCAAAATTTGCTAACTGGCCGACATTCCCACAATTATGGGTAGAAGGCGAGTTGATTGGTGGTTGTGACATTATCACTGAAATGTTCCAAAAAGGTGAACTTCAACCAATCATTAAAGCGACTGCAGATAAATTCCGTACAGAAGACGCTGCAGAGTAATGACATATAATTGAGTGCTTAAGGCACTTAATAAAAAGCCCCAAGCCTAAAGGTTGTTGGGGCTTTTTTATGTCGTACTAAATAAGTGCAATTACACTTATTTAGTACAAAGCAGTGCATCCGTGCACCGTGTCAGAAATTACTCTTCTGGTTGTGGTTTTTTCACGGCAGGTAAAATCAAGTTCATCAAAATAGCGACAATACCGCACAAACTGATCCCGGTTAAACTAAACGAGCCAATACCAAAGGCCATTCCGCCAATACCAAACACTAACGTTACCCCGACAATACTAAGATTACGAGGTTCAGATAAATCGACTTGATGACGAATTAAGGTATTTAATCCGACCGCTGCAATCGAGCCAAATAATAAGCACATAATTCCGCCCATTACCGGCACGGGTATGGTTTGCATCATGGCCCCAAGTTTACCTACAAAGGCTAGCGTTATTGCAGTGATGGCTGTCCAAGTCATGATCCGAGGGTCAAAACTTTTTGTCAGTGTAACCGCACCCGTTACTTCACTGTAAGTCGTATTAGGTGGACCACCCAATGCCGAAGCAGCTATCGTGGCAATACCGTCCCCGACAAGGGTGCGATGTAAGCCTGGCTTTTTAAAATAGTCTTTACCCGTCACGTTAGAAATGGCTAAAATATCACCGATGTGTTCAACCGCTGGAGCAATGGCTACAGGGATCATAAACAAAATCGCATGCCAGTTAAATTCAGGAGCAACAAAGTTTGGCATAGCTAACCAAGCGGCTTGGGTAACAGGGGTGAAATCGACAACATCAAAGGCTAAGCTCACACCATAGCTAACTAAAATACCCGCAAGAATAGGCATTAACCGGACCAATCCTTTAGCAAAAATCGCGACGATTATGGTGGTCATTAATGCCGAAAGTGAAATCATTAGCGCGACATTTTGCTCTACGATGATCACACTTCCATCGCCACTTTTACCTAATGCCATATTGACGGCTACAGGTGCTAAGCCTAAGCCAATGATCATAATGACTGGGCCGACAACAACCGGTGGTAATAAAGTATGTATAAATCCAGTGCCACGAAGCTTTACCGTTAATCCAAGTAGCATATACACCACGCCAGCTGCCATTATACCGCCCATGGTGGCAGGAATACCCCATGTTTGTACGCCATATAAAATGGGCGCGATAAAGGCAAAAGAAGATGCTAGGAATACAGGAACTTGCCGTTTAGTGACTAATTGAACCAGTAGGGTACCGAAACCGGCAGTAAATAAGGCAACACTAGTGTCTAAACCGGTTAATAACGGCATTAGTACGAGTGCACCAAAAGCGACAAAAAGCATTTGTGCGCCTTGAAGCGGAATTAACACGCGTTTCATATTGTTCTCCATCATTATTTAGAAAGTTAGCGTGTGATTAAACGGCGCGAATTGTCATTGTATAACTGACGTGGACGGCTAATTTTGTGGCCTGGTTGATCTAACATTTCTTTCCAATGTGAAATCCAACCAACAGTACGAGACAGTGCAAATAACACTGTGAACATATCATTAGGGATACCA
>NZ_JACJFI010000272.1 GCF_014164505.1 Shewanella sp. SG41-4
GCTAATTAGTAACCGTTCATCAGAGGGGGATTGGCTAGGTCGACATTAACCCAAAAACATCTGGGTACTCATTCTTGCCATTTACGGCAGTAATGATTTGGCTGATCACTGTGATTGGCGATAGTTTGCGTTTCTTGCACGTTTCAACCATCGATAAAACCCGAGAGCGGAATTTCTCACCTCTATCCGAGCTGGTGCCGTAACAGATTTTTCGCATAATCACACTGCCACGCAGACAGCGCTCAACCTCGTTATTGGTTAACGGCGTATCTGGATGATTGAGAAATCCCCATAAACCCACTTCATATTTGAGGATGTAGCGGCAACGACCTGCATAGCGTGAGGAAGGCACTTTCGTGCCGCGTTCAAGCCAGTCAATGATACTGCGCCGCAAGCGATGCATTCGCCGACGCCAATTGACTTCGTCAAGTGTGCCCGCTTCATATTTAAGCTGAGTACGAAAAACGGAGTTGAGATCTTGAAGGATTCTATTCGAATGAAGGTTATTCTTGCGTATATGAGGATTTATTTTCAAAAATGAGAGGATTTATTGATCAAATAAAAGAAGATCGAATATAAAATGTCTAACAAGTGTTAGTTAACAACAACATTTAAGGAGCATATATATTGAGTTGTAAATTCCAGTACGATAAAAATGTGGGGCTGGAATTTACAACTAAATATATCTTAATTAGTTATCATTTATCGTTGGCAGTTTATCCCACAATTGATGTTCCCAATTTAGAGCATTAAATGCTCCTATCACAACATGATCTAGCTTGAATCCTTCAATTTTGTCCCCGTCTTCATCGACAATTTCGAGGCCCTCAATTTTTATACCTTGATCATCTTCAATCGATATATCGAACTCGTAAGCATCTTCAATACTTTTACTTCCCCCTTGGGCAGTCCAAAAAAATTCGATTTTTATTTTGTCGGCTGTAGCAGTGCATGATCCCACCACGTAAGAAATATAATATGGATGCATTTCCTCCGGTGCCCAATCCTCACTTCTATCGACTTCTAATCTTTCAAACATTGTATCTGCTTCAAAAATATTGAATTCGAATTCCAGTTTTTTTAGTTGTTCAATAGTTAAAGTTGTCATAATCTTCACCTTTTCTTGATTTAAATATACGAACCAAGTTCGCAATATAAATAGATTAACAAGTAAAAAAATTGGTAGTCCTGAAACAAAGCAAGAAAAAATGCTCTATTGAAGAAACTAGGGTTTGTTGATCTTTGATGTTTAAATATCAAACAACTTTCTCGGAATTTTTGGTTGAATAAACGCTAGCTATCTGAATAACAGCGCATCCATAATGGGCGATAACTCAAGCGGTTGCTCAACCACCACAATCAAACCGTTAATCGACTTACGAAAGTCCACGGTGTCTAGATGCAGGTAAATCTGAGCCGGGTCAATGAACATTCTCATGCTGACAACGCCTTGAACTTGAACAATTGAGCCAATCAATCAGGCTCAGTGCTGGCATGTCGATTCACCAAATTGCAGCGACATCATTGCTGCATGAGGTGCAGGCTTGCTGAGTTTGATGCAAGATGTAGCGGATTTGCGTTACTGTCGTTTTAGCAACGACCGCTTGAAGGCCTGAAAGTATTTATTGTCCAGCTGGCCACTAAAAACAGTGTTATGTTGATATGTATATTTTTCTTTTAATCAGCGTGTTATTAGTTTCAGGCTACATGATGCAATTCACAGGATGAAATATCACACTAATCTGTGACTTGTTGTAGTTAAATAATTAATTTAGGCACAAACTAAAAGGTTAAAACTACTGCGCGTAAAGCATGTGATGGTCAATGGAGTGAAGCATCCATTAGATTAGCTCACTCCCCTTAGGAAATCTAATAAGTATTACCCGCTAGTACAATAAGTCTATCAAGCTTTTGTCCAGATACTGCTTAGAGTGGCCACTCTAAGCAGTTATTGCCCCAAACCTTGTTAGTCATTTAATAAACTACGTTGTGTCGCTTCGCCCCTAATCTTTTGCAAAAAGTGACGAGAGGAAAACAACAGTATTTCCCTTTTCGGTTAACTTTTTGAGAATCTTGCTGCCCTTGTAAAATAGCTCTTACAATGTGAACTAGTCTCAAGCTTTAGATCAAAATAGCTTTACACATTCGTTCACTTCAAACGGAGATCTTCGAGTCAGCAGTTTTTTGTATAGCTAAATAAAAAGCCACTCTTGTATACATTTGAATACTCTATTTGAATAGATGTAAGAAAGAAGTCGTGAGTTTGGCTTGCAATCGAGGACAAGGGTTACCAAGGAGATGTTCACTTGTAAGTATTTTGAACAAAAATAGAATACAGTGGACTAAAAGAAGACATGTAATTTTAAAATGGAGTTTAAGTTGCTAAAAATCAGATCATTAATCCTCGTGAGTGTGTTTATTGTTATTTCTACATTTCGCCCAGATGCTATTGCTGAGCCTAGCCAGTTTGACATTGATAGTATTTTTTCCGAATGGGAACAAGTTGACCAGCCAGGCGGCACTGTAGCAGTTATTAAAGAAGGTAAACTCATTTTCAGTAAAGGATATGGCTTAGCCAATATCGAGCACTCAGTCCCTAATACTCCAACCACCGTTTTTAGAATTGCATCTACCTCAAAACAATTCACAGCAGCGACTATTCTCCTATTAGTTCAGCAACAAAATTTGAATTTAAACGATTCGCTCTACTCTTTCTTTCCAGATTTTCCAGATTATGCAAAAGACATCACCATAAGACATTTGCTCCACCACACTAGTGGGGTTAGAGATTATTTTAACCTTAAAGAGTTAAAAGGTTTTCGAACTGATGATTACTATGATGATGCAGAGGTCATGGGGTGGTTGACCGCTCAACCATCACTTAATTTCAATCCTGGGGAGGAGTTTTTATACAGTAATTCAGGTTATTGGTTACTTGCACAAATAGTGCAAAAGGTAACGGGAGTTTCAATGGCCTCATTCGCTGACAATGAAATCTTTAAGCCTCTGAAGATGCACAATACGCGGTTTCAAAATAATCATAACCGTATTGTGAAAAATAAAGCCTATGGATATACCCCCTTCTCTGGACCTGAATTCGAAATTAACATGTCAACATTAGATCTTATTGGTGATGGCGGCATTTTAACTACTGTAGAAGATTTAAAAAAATGGGACGATGAGTTTTATCAACAAAAAGTGTTTGATAAAAACTTTTGGGAAAAAATGACAACCGTTGGAACGCTCAATAACGGTGAGCAACTTGATTATGCTTCTGGGCTTCGTATAAGTGATTATAAAGGGCTTAAACAGATAGACCACGCAGGGTGGTTTGGCGGTTTTAAGTCGAATCTGATTAGATTTCCAGAGCAAAAATTTTCAGTCATTGTCCTAGCGAACAGAGAGGATGCTTATTCAACTGGTTTAGCACACCAAGTTGCTGATCTATATTTAAATCAGTTCTACAAAAAAGAAGTTGAAAGTGCGCCGCAGTTTATTGAACTTAACGCAGATCAGTTAAAGAATTTTTCTGGTCACTATTGGAGTGAAGATAGAAGTGATTCACGTCATGTGTATATTAAACAGGGAAAGTTAAAGCTATCACCAGCCCCCGAACGAGAATATGATTTAGCCCCTCTTTCCGAAAAGCAGTTCAAGCTAATGGGTGTGTCTGCTAACGTCATTATGACTTTTATGCCTAAAAGTAATCAAATGTCAGTCTCGGTAAATGGTCAGGATCCCTTTATATGTGATGAGTACACACCAGCCAATTACAACGGCGACCAATTAGCCCAATTTACGGGAAATTTTTACAGTGAAGCATTAATGGTCAATTACCACATCAAGATAATTGACGGTGAGCTACAGCTTCATATAGGTAACAGTCTGATATCTAAGCTTGATGCAGTGCAACAAGATATGCTGGTCAGTCGCAACCTTGGTGTCATCCATATAGAAAGAAACCCCGAAAGCGTAATTACTGGGTTCAAGATGTCCTCAAATCGAGTTAAACATGTCCAGTTTAAAAAAGTGTTGGCTGAATAGTCGAGCTCAATGCTTGTAATAGCAAAAGCATCTAATAATCAATTGCTTATAGCGCGACTTAAAAGTGTTCTTTTACTTTCAGGAAGAAAGATTGCTAGTACTGAGTAGCCCTATAACCTAGGGTTACTTTTTAAGTAGTGACTTTAAATAGTCTAATTAATGTGGAGATAATCTCAATAGCTTCTTAAGTATTTCAGAACTTAGCCATACTTATCATCATCTGAACTTAAGACTTAAGACTTAAGACTTTAGTGCTTCAGTTCTAACAAGCTTTGGTTAAAGTACGTCTGAGGGGATCAACCTAAGACGTTTCTGTCCATTTTCAAGTTAGCGTAGCCAACACATTTCTGCCCCATACCTTGTTTCGCATAACTTAACCAGCTCTGCTTGGTACTGGATTGTAGGCCTAATTTTTGTAATGCTAGTAAGTGTCTACCATTTCAGTGGCGATTCAACTATCGCCCAGCAAGATGCGCAACCTGATAGAACTCAAATACAACACCATTGGCGATGCTGTTGAGGTATTTGGCTCACCAGGAGCAACCAGAGAAACCTTTATTGGGTTTCAGAAGTATCTTTATGAAAGATAGTTCATGAATATGTATACTGTATTTATAAGCAGTAATTAGGGCGATGAGGATGGATCTTTCAAATACCTTGGATAAAATCGGGTTGTACATACTTTCACTGCTGATTTTATTTGTTTTTATTATATTTTTGACTGTAGATGTTCCTTACTGTTTTGGCGAGAATTGCGAATTTGTTGGCTTCAGTGCATTTGCAGACATTGCAAAGAAAAACTTTTCTAGCATCTTGTCGCTGCTGGGGTTGGTTGCAGGTGTGTATTTCTATTTTCGGTTTGAGAATGAAGTGAAAGGTGGCTCTCTTGATGTCATGAAGATCGAGAAGTCCAGCAGTGAGAGCTATGAACACTTGGTGTTTTTAGCAACTTATATCCTGC
>NZ_JACJFI010000273.1 GCF_014164505.1 Shewanella sp. SG41-4
ATAGGGAGTTGAGCTACTATCAACATAAACGAATAGGCTTTGTTAATCACAAAGCCTTTTTTGCACAAGAATTGGCCATTTGACGTTTATTGACGCAATTTAACTTAAATGTACTTGAATTTAAGATTTAACTTGGTAGTTTCAGTTGTTAATTATTTGTTAACACAACGTATGACAATGATGTTGTACTTATACCATAAAAGATAATCAGTGCTTCAAGGAGCCAAGATGCCTAACCAGATTACATTATTAGAACAAACCAAACATGGTGATTTAAAACTGACTCCAAGTGACTTTTCACACGTGGCGGAGCAGCACATCGTGCCGGTTACCTTGCATGAAATTAACCGTGCTGCCACTGAGTATCCAATCGTATTTGTTAAAAACAGTGACACTAACGAATTTCAATCAGTTGCGATGTTAGGCCTAAAACCAGGTCAAAATCTAAGTGTGAAAGATGGTAAGTGGCAAGGTTTGTATATTCCAGCTGTTGTTCGTGACTATCCACTTGGTTTAGTTGTTAATCCAGACGTTAAAGATAAAGTATGGATTGGTATACGCGAAGATGCCAAAGAAGTGACTAAAACAGACGGCCAAGCATTATTTGAAGATGGTAAAGAAACTCCATTTTTAGAAGCGCGTAAGCAAGCTTTGATTAGCCACTATGAACAAGATCAAGCTACTCGCGGCATTTTAGGATTTTTAGATGAAAAAGGGCTGTTGATTAACCAGACTCTTACAGTTGATGTAGCGGGTGAGAAACGCAATATCAATGGTTTATATCTTATTGATGAAGCTAAATTAAATGCGTTAAGTGACGAAGAGTTTATTGAACTTAAAAAGCGCGGTTTACTAGGCCCAATTTATGGTCACTTGGGTTCATTAAACCAAGTTAATCGTTTAGCTCGTATTGAAGTACTCGGTAGATAGCCTCTGGGCTATCTAAACAAAACCGGCACTCAATTGAGTGCCGGTTTTGTTTAGGGAAGTTAAACTCAATAAATACAATATCTGAATCTAGATACCTTGACTCGATTAATGTTACAGATGCAAAAAAGCCACTCAATGAGTGGCTTTTTTGTTTTTATGGTGCCGGCACCAAGAGTCGAACTCGGGACCTACTGATTACAAGTCAGTTGCTCTACCAACTGAGCTATGCCGGCTAAAAATGGTGCCCGAACCCGGAATCGAACCAGGGACACGAGGATTTTCAATCCTCTGCTCTACCGACTGAGCTATTCGGGCAACTAACTAAGTGTTAGTTATCTACTTCAAACTAGGTATTAACTTGGTAATCAATGCCTGTCTCGTCTGGAGTGCGCACATAGTATAGTGATGGTTTTTATCGTGCAAGTGGTTTTTCAAATGTTTTTACTCGTTCGGCTAGTTAATGTGCAAACTGGTGCTTTTTTATCAATTTTAAACTAGAAAATCATTTTTTAACGTCAGATAAGCAAAACAAACGACCAGATCGCTTTGTCGTTCGGACTTAATTGAATGGATATACAGTAAAAATGTTACCTAGGCGTCAATAGGTATAATCAATAACACAAATTGTAAGTTGCATAGGTTAGGAGGGGATCTGGTTGATAGCTGATGATCGGGTTTGACTATTCATCCGTTTCAAACTCCTATAAGTGACCTTTTTCGAAGTAAGCTTTTTACGCTGATAATTGGCTCATACAACACTCAAAAGAAGCGTGTAATCGCGTCAGTTAATATTTTATGTTAATCATTCTATTTTGTAGAAAGATTTCGGCTACTTTTACGGATTTTCTTTCCTAAAAATAACGTTATCATGTTGTAACTTGTTTAGAGGAAAGTAATGCATGCTAAAAAACACTTCAGCAGGCTATGGCTTGGTGACCATTTTTGTCCATTGGTTGTCCGCTATAGTAATCATTGGCCTATTTAGTGCTGGTTATTGGATGGTTGATCTTACCTATTACAGTAGTTGGTACCAAACTGCACCGCATCTGCATAAAAGTGTCGGTCTGCTTTTACTTGGTTTAACGCTATTAAGGTTAACTTGGCGAGCGATATCACCCACACCTAGCTCATTATCGAATCATCAGCCATGGGAAAAACGTTTGGCGAAGTGGGCGCATATTGTTCTTTATACGTTAATGTTACTCATTATGTGTTCTGGAATTATGATTTCAACAGCTGATGGTCGAGATATTTGGATTTTTGACTGGTTTGCCGTGCCATTTCCGAATGCTTTGATTGATGATCAAGCTGATATCGCAGGCGTGATACATCAATACCTAGCTTATAGCTTAATTGGGTTGGTTACGCTGCATGCTGCAGGTGCGATTAAACATCATATTATTGATAAAGATAACACCCTTAAAAGAATGCTGATGCCAAATCGTATTGGCAAATAATCGAATTGTTTAACCGTCGAATGTATAAACCATTATGTTCGATGAATAAATCTCTACCTACTTATCAATTTATCAATCTGTTTGTTATTAACCAAAGGAATAAAAATTATGAAAAAACACCTTGTAGCAGCACTTATCGGTGCAACGTTTATGTTACCTGTTGCTGTTAATGCTGCCGACTATGTTATCGACACTCAAGGTGCGCATGCATCGATTCAATTTAGTGTAAGCCATTTGGGTTATAGCTTTGTAGTGGGGCGCTTTAATGAGTTTTCTGGCGACTTCAGTTTTGATGCTGACAAAGTGTCAGATGGCAAAGTGAATGTTAAGATTAATACTAACAGTGTTGATTCTAATCATGCCGAGCGTGACAAGCATTTACGCAGTGAAGACTTTTTAAATACCAGTAAATTCCCAGAAGCCTCTTTTTCATCAACCTCTATTGTCGATAAAGGTAATAACCAGTTTGTGATTAATGGGGACTTTACTTTAAATGGTGTGACAAAGCCGTTAAGTATTGATGCCGTTGCTATTGGTGAAGGTAAAGACCCATGGGGTGGTTACCGTGCAGGCTTTAGTGGCAAAACCACTTTTGCGATGAAAGATTTCGGTGTCAAAATGGATTTAGGTCCAGCTTCTGCTAACGTTGAATTAGCATTGGTAGTGGAAGGCGTCAAACAATAGTCTGTTGGGTTAGTTATTAATAGCCAAGAAAAAGCCGCTAAATTAAGCGGCTTTATTGTTTAATACAGTGATTAACTATATTGCTGGGTTATTCATCTTCAGCTGGTGGAACATAGCCTTCGATTTCAACGTCTTTACCTTCAAATAAAAAATTAGTCATTTGCTCTTCAAGAAACTTACGATCATCAACATTCATCATACTGAGTTTTTTCTCATTAATTAGCATGGTTTGCTTCTTTTGCCATAAGCCCCAAGCTTCTTTACTGATATTGTCGAAAATACGCTTACCTAATTCGCCAGGGTAAAGCTGAAAATCTAAGCCGTCAGCTGATTTGTTAAGATGTAGACACTGAACTGTGCGAGCCATGATGATTCCTTACTAACTTTAATTACACTAAAAATTAATGTGTCGCGAAAAGTACGGCTAAATTAGCCAAAATACGTTCTGTGGCTGCTGCCAATCCGACTTTCGCAGGTTGCTCTATGTTATACCAGAGAGCCGAGGTTTGTTCCATGATGCCAGTTGCTTGATTGACAGATAGTTCAACTAATACTGGTTGAATATCAAGATGGAAATGACTAAATGTATGCCTAAACCCAGCAAGCCCCTGTTCAGACTCTGTCAAATTATACAGCGTTAAATAGTCATCTAATTCTGCTTGTTGTTCAAATTGCGGAAAACACCATAATCCTCCCCATATACCTGCCGGTGGGCGCTGGATAAGCTGAACTTTAACTGAGTCTTCGCTGCTATCGACTAAAACCACCATAAAAGCTGATTTTTCTGGCGTTACTTTTTTTGGTTTTTTACCAGGATATAAACTTTGATGGCCCGACTGTTGAGCCAAGCAATCAATTGCTACAGGGCAGGCGGCACAATTAGGTTTACTGCGAGTACAAACACTTGAACCAATATCCATCATTGCTTGGTTAAACTTTTCAACGTTTTTAGCGGGTGTTAACGTATCAGTTAATTGCCACAATTGCTGTTCAACGTTTTTTTGTCCTGGCCAGCCTTCTATAGCACCATGTCTGGCTAATACGCGTTTTACATTACCGTCTAAAATAGGGTGGTGTTGCCCAAGGGATAACGATAACACAGCACCCGCAGTCGATTTACCTATCCCAGATAACGCGACTACATCATCAAACTGAGTTGGGAACTCGCCATTAAAAGCATCTCGAATATGTTGGGCTGCTTTATGAAGATTACGCGCTCTGGCGTAATAACCTAGACCGGTCCATAAATGCAATACCTCATCTTGATGAGCATTAGCAAGATCTATCACGCTAGGGAAACGCGCCATAAATTTTTCATAATAGGGGATCACCGTCGCGACTTGAGTTTGCTGGAGCATGATCTCCGACACCCAAACTCGATAAGGCGTTTTATTGATCTGCCAAGGCAGTGATTTTCGACCATGTAGGTCATACCAAGCGATGATACGCTCAGAAAATGGAGTCAAATTTTTCATGGGCGCAGTGTAGCCATAGCCATTTTATTACACAAGTGGCACCGATATTTTAAATCACACGTTTGCACTAAATTAGCGTAAACATGTGCAATGAGTTTAGGTATAATGTCTCACTGAGTTTAAAAACATCTATTACAGATAGCAATTGCGTAATGTGCAGGTAAATAATGCCGGAATAATATTTAGGCATTGTTTAATCTTTAGCTATAACAGCACAACAAAGTACGCAGACAATGAGGCAAAGATGAGCGACGTTACCACAGCTGAATTTAACGAAGACGGTAAGTATATTCGTAAAATCAGAAGTTTTGTTTTACGTGAAGGCCGTTTAACCAAAGGTCAATCTCAAGCAATTGAAGCACATTGGCCAACAATGGGACTTGATTACTCTCCACAAGCGTTAGGGTTAACTCAAGTATTTGGTCGCGATGCAGATACCGTTTTAGAAATCGGTTTT
>NZ_JACJFI010000274.1 GCF_014164505.1 Shewanella sp. SG41-4
AGCCGTTATGCTAATTTGGGTCGGGTTAGATAAGCTAAAGAGATGATTTTCAGGTCAATCATTCTCTTATTACTCTGTTTATAGGCTAATTATTGGTTTGCGAGCGATTGACCAACACCACTAACAGCAATACAGGAAAGCCTATTAAGCTGGCTGCAATAAAGAAATTGATATAACCAAAAGCATCAACATACAAACCCGAAAAACCTGCAATAAACTTAGGAAACAATAACATAATCGAAGATAATAACGCATATTGGGTGGCGCTATAACCACTACTGGTTAAGCTCGATAAATAAGCGATAAATGCCGCAGTCGCGATCCCTGCGCTAAAATTATCCACCGATATAGCAAAGGTTAAAAATGGCACGTTATAGCCAATATATGCCTGCCAAGCAAACAGCAGGTTGGTGACCGCGACTAACAAAGCACCCAAGAATAGAACTTTCATGGTGCCATAACGCATCAACAATATGCCACCAAAAGCGGCGCCGACCAAGGTCATAATCAAACCATACACTTTACTGATAAAAGCGATTTCTTCTTTGCTAAAACCGATGTCGACGTAAAACACATTTGCCATAATACCCATGACAATATCGGAAATGCGATAGCACGAAATTAACAACAAAATCAGAATCGCGCTTTTGCCATAACGCTTAAAAAAGTCAATAAAAGGCAATACGCTAGCGCTGTATAACCAGGCTAATGCTCCAGCGACTTTCGCTGGGTATTTGGCCGCAAATTCGGCTCTTAATAGGCGTTCTTTATCGTCAGCATGTTTGGTATCAACTTGAGGTTCTTTACTGCATAACGTAGTAATAATACCAACACCCATTAACATGGCCATGGCAAAGTAGGCGGTTTGCCAAGCTTCTAAATTATAAGCATCATTACCAGGAGATACCCACGCGGCGATAGTTAATGCGCCAGCTGTTGCTATGATCATTGCACTGCGATAACCGACTTGATATGCGGCGGCAAGCGCAGCTTGCATTTTTTCTGGGGCGGATTCAATCCGAAAAGCATCAATGACAATGTCTTGTGTGGCGGAAGCAAATGCCAAAAGTAGGGCACATAAGGCTAAACGTTCAAGATTGACCACTGGATCGCTAACAGACATTCCGAGTATGGCGCCGACTAAGCACAGTTGTGCGAAAAGCATCCATCCACGTCGTCGCCCTAAAAAACGGGTGAACAAGGGCAATGACATTCGATCGACTAATGGTGACCATGCCCATTTGAATGCATACGTTAGCGCTATCCAGCTAAAGTAACCAATCGCTGCTCGGTCGATACCTGCTTCACGTAACCAAAAGCTTAAGGTCGAAAATACCAGCATCAATGGTAAGCCAGCAGAAAATCCCAGCAAAAGTAAAATGAATACTCGTTTATGGTAATAAACTGATAATGCTTCACGGGTACGAGACAAAAAAACCGACATAAGACAACTGGATAAAGGAGAATGGCTCTAGCTTATGTTGCAAGAGGTTTAGGTTCAAGCCATTCTAAAAGATTATTCAGTCAGTTTGAGGTTTAACTAGAATTCAGACCAAAATCCAGACCAAAACTATCTGAATAGCTCTAAGGTCTGATGCCAATGCAACTCTGTGGCACATTGCCGCCAATATTAATGTAATCGCAACATTCATGGACTTGCTGGCGTAAGTATTGATTGCCTTTAATCGCCCAACCAGACCAATGATCAAAACAATACAATAAGTGCCAAAACACTTTCTCGGTATCGCTCGGTAGTTCGGCTAGTTGGATGGGGTCATTTGATATAAATTGCCACTCTTCCAGTACATCCCACATATAAAGCTGTATTTCTTTGTAATCTAATTGATTGTTTAAAAAAGCTTTACCAAAGTAGGCAAGTTGTGGTGCTTTGGTTTCAATAAAATCATTAGCCGTTATCATAAGTGCGTCCTTGAACATTCGAAATACGGTAGCGAAGAGTTGCCAGCTAAATTAGATGAATGAGTAAATAGAGTATAGACGTTAATTAATTTGTCGATAGCAAAAAACGTTAAAAAGTACCGATCCGATCATTCGATAGTGCTATTTATTTGATTTATCAGCTAGTAAGAATGTATAGGGTATCAATTTATTGCATCACAATAATGATTTAATGTGGAGTAAATTAATCGAAATAACCTAGGCCGAGTCAACCTAGGTAGAGAGAATATCGGTAGAGTTAATATTATTCTCGATAACATAAATGCCGATGGCATGCATTGGCATTACCATCGTTAGGTATAGGCGAATAGCAGAAGTTTAGCGAGGCAGTAAAGTGGCTTTTTTCAACATGACGGTATTTACCGGAAAATCTGGCCAGTTTAGGGTGGTGTTATGTTCAGTTGGTACCAATGAAATGGCTTCTAATACATCCATGCCTTGAGTCACTTCACCAAAAACGGTATAGCCCCAACGACGTTTGGAAGGGTCTAACTTTTTATTGTCACCTAGGTTGAAGTAAAATTGGCGAGTTGCCGAATGGGGATCATTATCTCGAGCCATTGCAATGGTACCAAGAGAGTTTGATAAACCATTACCCGACTCATTCACAACAGGCTCTAGCGAAGGGCGTTCTTCTAGTTTAGTGGTTAACCCACCACCTTGAACCACAAATTCGGCAATCACACGATGAAAAATAGTATTGTCATATTCGCCTTTTACCACATAGGTTAAAAAGTTATCTACGGTAAGTGGCGCACGGGTGCGATCTAACTCAACCACAATTTTCCCCATAGAAGTGTCCAACTCTACTTGCGGATATAAAGTATCTTTTTGAATGTCGACAGCCGCGCTGGAACTTAAACTGGTCAATAACAGTAGGCAAGTGGATAACCATTTCAACATAATGAGACGTCCTTTTTTATTGGCATCTCTCGATGCCAATAGATGTTAAAGCAGCTTGAATTAACGTTGAATAAATTGATGTAACTCTTCATCGTTAAGAATTTCAGTGGTGAGCTTATCAACGAGCTTGGTGATATCTAATTCAAGGGTAGCAAAATCGGGGCTTAATGGGCCTTTTAAATAGCCGTTAGCATTATAGGATTTGGTGAACTCTTGTTGTGAGTTCTTAGCCAATACATTGATAACCAAACGTGTTTTCGATTCATAACTGAACGTGGTGTCAGTGACATCGGCTAACAAGTAATGTAGCTGAAACTGTACTGAATTGCGCGCGGCAGGGTCTATAACATAACCGGCTTTATTCATACCATTACGGAATAGCTTATCCAGTTGTTGACGGATAGGCTCACTGGCGCTGACTAATCTAGGCGCTTTGCCTTCTTCATTAAAACGCACCACAAAGCTTGCTTCGCGAGTATCGATGGTGTCGATCAGTACAGGGAAATCAACTTCAGTTTGTAACTGGACTGGACCCAGAGTGGGGTTAAGACCAACATGAGTCGGCTCATAACTTGCACAAGCTGATAACAGTAAGGTAGACAGTAAAATAGGGATCAATAACTTCATGAGACAACAATAACCAGCAAAAGGTAGCTAAATGATACCAGAATTTGTCTGGGTTTCCAGTATCGCTAAGGTTATGTTGCAATAAAGATAACCAGAGTGGTATGCATCACTCTGTGTGCAGGTGTTGTCACTCATCAATATCTGTTTTTAACGCCATTTTAGCTCCGATTAACGGCAACAATATTACTTGGTTGTTGACATTAATGGCTGATCAATTCAGGTTAGTGTTATGCAACTTAAGTCTGATAAACAACATGATGTAGGTAATGTAATGCAACATAAACAGCCGCAATTGGTTCCTGACAAATTGATTAATGCCAATGGCCAGCCAGTATTTGGTATTTTTGATGGGATTGTTGATTCACTCAATGTTAATCAGTTTGCTTATTCGACAGTAATGGACAAGCCCGCGTCGACAATGGCTAAACATTTTGATTTTAAGCAGTTCCAATTCGTTAGCATTATCACTCCTCATTATATTATTGCCCTTGCGATTGCCGATATTCGTTATGTCGCCAATGGCTTTTGCTACCTTTATGACATTAAAAGTAACAAACTTACCCAAACGCAATGGTTAACCCCATTTGGGATTGGCTGTAAGCTTAGTGACTCCCCTAAGCGTGGTCGCGCCGACATTGGCCGTAAACACAAAGGTATTGTTATCGATATTGTCGACGGACAATGGCAAGTTGAGATTAATCTTGCAGACATACAAGCCAATTTACGTATTCAACCGACGCCACTGAGTTTACCCATCAGCTTGTGTACTCCAACGGGTTATAACGGTTGGACCTATACACAAAAGCACAATGGCTTAGCCGTAACAGGGCAATTAACCATTCATCATGAACCGCAACCTTTACAATATGCGTTGGCGGGTTATGACTTTTCTGCCGGATTTATGCGCCGAGAAACCAGTTGGCGTTGGGCTTCAATTAATGCCCAAACTGACGACGGGGTTATCGGGCTAAATTTAGCTGCTGGCGTTAATGAAACCGGTCAAACAGAAAATGTGATGTGGATAAATGGCGAGCGTCATCTATTAGGTGGTGCACAGTTTGATTTTAAACGGCACTCACAACAAGATCTGTGGCATATCACCACTAATGATGGCAATGTTGATTTGCATTTTAGACCATTGAATCAACGTAGCGAAAAACTCAATCTAATTTGGTTAAAAAATAATTTTAGACAATATATTGGCTATTTTAGCGGTGTGATTTGCGACAACAATGGTAATCAATATAAATTAACCAATCAGTTAGGCTTAACTGAAGATCATTTTGCCAAATGGTGATGAATACCAACCATGCCTTATAGGTGAGTGATTTCAGCCTATGGTCTATTAAAAACGGATTACTAAAAAAAGATGATTAAAGCGGTTTACTAAAAATAATTTAACGGAACATAGCCTTGGTAAGGCATGCTAAACAGATAAGTGCTGATACAGACGTTATTAAAATAATAATAATAATAATAATAATTATAATAAT
>NZ_JACJFI010000275.1 GCF_014164505.1 Shewanella sp. SG41-4
TAAAAATGACTAAACAATTTCATTGTGTCACCGTGGGTAATCCCAATGCAGGTAAATCGACTCTTTTTAATGCACTTACTGGCGCAAGCCAGCAAGTTGGCAATTGGTCGGGTGTTACCGTAGAAAAGAAAACGGGTAAGCTAAATTACTCAGGGACTGATATTTTTCTCACCGATCTCCCTGGCATCTACGATTTATTACCCGCAGGCAATAATTGTGATTGTTCATTAGATGAACAAATTGCTCAGGCTTATCTTTCTAATCAACAGGTGGATGCAATCATCAACCTAGTTGATGCGACAAATGTTGAGCGTCATCTGTATTTAACCACCCAATTGCGCGAGTTGGGCATTCCGATTATTGTGGTTATTAACAAAATTGATGCTGCTAAAAAGCTGGGTATCAACATTAATGTTGATGACATGTCAGCTCGTTTAGGTTGTCCTGTTGTTGCTATTTGCTCACGAAATCAAGCCGATGTAGAACTACTTCAGGCTCAATTATTGTCACTACTGGAACAAGGTGACTCTGCAAAATCACTAATGTTGCAGTATCACACCGATATTGAAGCAAGTGTAACCGCACTGCAGATGCAAAATGATCGCCAAGGTCTAACTGAGCTAAGTCGTGGGCAAGCACTTGCTATTTTAGCCAATAGCCATGGAAATGGCTGTGGAACAAGTGAAGTACAATTACACGACACGGTAAAGCAGTGTACTTTACGGGTCGAGCAAGCCGGCGAAGATATTGATATTCTTATCGCCACAACCCGTTACGATTTTGTACAACAGGTATTTGAAGCATCAGTCACTCAAGGTAAACACATTAGCGCTACAGATAGGCTTGATAAAGTTGTGTTGCATCCGGTGTTGGGTATTCCTATCTTCTTACTTGTTATGTACCTGATGTTTTTATTCAGTATTAACGTGGGTAATTCTTTTATCGATTTCTTCGATATTACCGCTGGTGCTATTTTTGTGGACCATTTTGGTGCTTTGCTATCATCAATGGGATCACCTGATTGGCTAGTGACGATTTTAGCTGGCGGTGTAGGGCAAGGTATCCAAACTGTCGCGACGTTTATTCCTGTTGTCGCAGCATTATTTCTAGCTCTATCAGTGCTTGAAGCATCTGGATATATGGCTCGAGCAGCGTTTGTTGTCGATGGCCTGATGCGCCGTATTGGCTTACCAGGTAAAGCTTTTGTGCCGATGATTGTTGGTTTTGGCTGTTCTGTTCCTGCCATTATGGCTACCAGAACATTAGGCAGTGAGCGTGAGCGTATCGTTACCGGTATGATGGCGCCATTCATGTCTTGTAGTGCTCGTTTGCCAGTTTATGCTTTATTTGCAGCGGCATTTTTCCCTCAATCAGGTCAAAATTTAGTATTTTTACTGTATATAATTGGTATTTTTGCCGCGATTGGCACTGGTTTATTACTGCGTAAAACGGTATTGCCGGGCACAAGCAGTGCTGTTGTTATGGAACTCCCAAGCTACGAAATGCCTAAATCTAAAGCGGTGTTCTCGCGTACAATTAAGCGGACCAAAAGCTTTATTATGGGCGCTGGTAAAACCATTATAATTGTGGTGACGCTACTTAACTTTGTGAATGCAATTGGCACAGATGGATCTTTTGGCCATGAAGACAGTAAAGAGTCATTGCTCAGTGTTGCTAGCCAACAAATCACACCGCTGTTTTCTCCAATGGGTATAGAACAAGACAATTGGGCTGCCACGGTTGGTATTATTACCGGCATTTTTGCTAAAGAAGCCGTAGTCGGTACATTAAACAGTTTATATAGCACCTCAGCAGGTGATGATGAAGAATTATTGTCCATTTGGGACAGTGTTAAAGTCGGCTTAGCGACAATTCCAACAAACTTATTAGGCATTGAACCTGGTGACCCATTATCAATTGCGATAGCAGGTATCACAGATTTAGATGAAGCAGCAATGGAGTTATCTGTTGATACATCTACCTTCAGTGCGCTTCAGACAGGCTTTAAAGGCCAGATAGCCGCATTCTCATACTTGTTGTTCATCTTGCTTTATACGCCTTGTGTGGCAGCAATGGGAGCCTTGGTTCATGAGTTTGGTGCGAAGTGGGCCCGTTTTGCAGCAATTTGGACATTTTCATTAGCTTATGGTTCAGCAACAGTGGTTTACCAAGGGGCTACATTTAATCAGCATCCGGTACAGTCTGCTAGTTGGATCAGTTTCTTTGTCATGGCTTTGGTTGTGTTTTATTTCTGGTTAAATAAGAAAGGTCGTAAAGCACAACAAATTATTCCGGGAATACGTATTATCACGGAATAGATAACTGTCATTATGTTTAATTTACTCATAAACCCAGCTTTGCTGGGTTTATTTGCTTTAACAAGTTAACTTTTTCGGTGCTAGCAGTTGTAACTACATAAGAACTGTAGGATCATCTATTTTTATTCATATTGCCATTGTGCGCCAAGAGGAATTCCATGAGTCATGTGGACACCGAAGTACGTCCAAGTAACTTCATTCGTAATATCATAGACGAAGACCTAAAAAGCGGTAAGCACAGCCAAGTACATACACGTTTTCCACCAGAACCTAACGGGTATTTACATATTGGCCATGCTAAATCTATTTGCTTAAATTTTGGTATTGCAAAAGATTACCAAGGTCAATGTAACTTACGTTTTGATGATACAAACCCTGAAAAAGAAGACATCAATTATGTTAATTCTATTCAGGAAGATGTACGTTGGTTAGGCTTTGAATGGTCTGGCGATATCCGTTATTCATCAAATTATTTTGATCAACTACATCAATATGCAGTTGAGCTAATTACCAAAGGGTTGGCATATGTTTGCTTCTTAAATGGCGAACAAACCAGAGAGTATCGTGGTTCGCTAAAAGAACCGGGTAAAAACAGCCCATATCGTGACACCAGTGTTGAAGAAAACCTCGCGTTATTTGAGAAAATGCGTAAAGGAGAATTCAAAGAAGGTGAATGTGCTCTGCGTGCCAAAATTGATATGGCATCACCTTTCATGTGTATGCGCGACCCGATCATATATCGCATACGTTTTGCTCACCATCATCAAACAGGTGACAAGTGGTGCATTTACCCAATGTACGATTTTACTCATTGTATCTCTGATGCTATTGAGAATATCACTCATTCGATTTGTACTTTAGAGTTTCAAGATAACCGTCGTTTATATGACTGGGTATTAGATCATTTAAATGATTTCCAAGCGCCAAATCGCACTCGTCAATATGAGTTTTCACGCTTAAATCTTGAATACACCTTAATGTCTAAGCGTAAACTAAACGATTTGGTCACTCGCAAACTGGTTGATGGCTGGGACGATCCCCGTATGCCAACTATCGCTGGGTTACGTCGTCGTGGTTACACTTCAGCTTCTATTCGCGAGTTCTGCTTACGTATTGGTGTTACCAAGCAAGAAAACTTAATTGAAGTCGGCATGTTAGATGCGTGTATTCGTGAAGAATTAAACGAACATGCACCTCGTGCCATGGCCGTATTAAGACCTATAAAAGTTATCATTGAAAACTATTCAGATACTGAAACAGAGACCATTATTGCTGCTGCTCATCCAAACAATGAAGCCATGGGAACTCGTGAGCTGACATTTGGACGTGAGTTATTCATTGATGTTGAAGATTTTAAAGAAGAAGCTAATAAGCACTTTAAACGACTTGTTTTAGGTAAAGAAGTCCGTCTACGTAATGCTTATATTATTAAAGCTGAACGTTGTGACAAAGATGCAGATGGTAATATCACTACGGTTTACTGTACTTATGATGCTGATACATTAGGTAAAAACCCTGCAGATGGTCGTAAAGTTAAAGGGGTGATTCATTGGGTTGAAGCATCAACTGCGAAACCGGCTGAGTTTCGCTTGTATGATCGTTTATTTACCAGTGAGAATCCTGCAGCTTTTGAAACTGTCGATGAAGTACTTAATCCTAATTCACTTACAGTCGTGAAGGGACTCGTTGAACCTAGTTTAGTCAATGCACCGGCTGAGAAAGCGTTTCAGTTTGAGCGAGAAGGTTATTTCTGTGCAGACAGTAAAGATTCAAGCGCTGAAAATTTAGTGTTTAACTTAACGGTACCGTTAAGAGATACATTTGCGTAATCAACGTTATGAATAATAAAAAAGGCGCTAAATGCGCCTTTTTTAATATGTTATTTTTAATAATTAATAATCAATCACGAAGCAATTATTGCATCATCGGGCCAAAGCCAATGCTCCACAAAATGACACTTCCGGCCATCAGTGCAACTAATAAGACAAGGCCCGCAGTTACCACTGAACTAGCGTAAATAAAGCCCTTTTCTTCAGGGATATTCATTATAATTGGAACACCTGCATACAGCAGATAAACTGAATAAGACAAACCAATCAATCCGACGATCATAATGAACCATAAAACGGGGTAGAGTGCTGCCAATCCAACCATAAATAAAGGGGTTGCTGTATATGACGCCAATTCGAGAGCTTGAGTATAAGTCGGATCCGCATCAAATGTTTTGCCCATCCAAAAGGCTAAATAAGCTAGAACCATAACGCCAATAATCAAGCCGAAATACATTCCAACTGACATGAACAGTGCGCTTTTTGATGTTAGGAACAACAGTTCTCCTGCTCCGGGATGCCAACCAATATGTGCAGTTGCAAAATAAGCACAAATTGTAGGAATAAGCGCGATAAGCAATACATGACTCAAGCTGCTTTTTAGTGCTTCATGATTTTTTTCAATTGTGTGCCACTCTTGTTTTGGATGAGTGTAAAGTCCCATTAAGTGATTCAATACCATTATAGTTATCCTTGTTTAGCATTTTTGACCTAGCTCGCCAAACAACGACGAACTGACTACAGCTTTTTACCAATCGCCTTAATCAGTCCACATCTACTTATCAACAAGGGAATGGTGTTGGCATAACACTGAGAGGGTTCCATTGC
>NZ_JACJFI010000276.1 GCF_014164505.1 Shewanella sp. SG41-4
TATTTATGGTTGGATGTCATGGGTTCAAATATTAAATCCGACAGAATCAATGTTTACCGAGGTATTTCCTTTGATAACAGAGGCGCACTCAATTGCAGTATTAAAGTTCAACAAAAAAATGGAAAAAAAGCAATCAGTTTGACGGGTTTACGCTGTGTCTTAAGTTGCAAAATATAGCGACGTTAGTTGTACCAAATCATCTATGCACTTTATGGCTGAGTGAATAGAAAAATCACACTTTGAAAAGGTTTTATTTAAGGAACTGTTAATTAATGAACTTTAAACCCATAGCGATGAAGGCTTTGATAATACTGTTATTTACTTTTCTTGCAAATAATTTGCACGCTAGCTCTGATGAGCAAAGTACTAATGACTTTTTCTCACTTGTTGAGATTAAAAACGCCCCTAAAAAATCATTACAGCCTATTAATTATGTACAGGCAAGTGATGATGTTTCCTTAGCTTATCGCGCTTATCTCCCTAAGCAGACCCAAGCAATTTTAATATTTTATCATGGAGCCGGTGGTCATAGTGGGCTTAGCTACAATCACATAGGTACGGGTTTACGTGATAATTTTAATATCGCTGTATACATGCCAGATATACGAGGCCATGGAGGATCCGGCGGAAATCGAGGTGATACTCCACAGGTTGAACAAGTGTGGTCAGACATTAATACAATGGTTAACGTTGCTCGTGATAAATACCCTAATCTTCCTATATTTGTTGGTGGTCACTCAAGTGGTGCTGGTTTAGCACTAAATTATTCTAGTTGGGATCAAAGAGTTGAGATTGATGGCTATGTATTTCTAGCTCCATATTTTGGTTATCGTTCAGAAACCAATTACGATGAGGGTGAGAATAAACGCTTCGAGTTTTCTACAGTAAAAACGTCTGACTTTGTCATAAATACGATGAGCGGCGGTTTATTTTCAGGTCATTCAAAAGCAGTAAAATTCAATTTTCCAGATTCTGTGTTAAGAGATAACCCAGAGATTGTACCGTTTAACACTGTTAATATGTCGAACGCTTTGACCCCTCATTCACCTGACTCTCAATTATCTAAAATACATCAATTTGGCTTATGGATAGGAATGCAAGATGAGGCGTTTGACCCATTAAAAGTAACTATGTTTGCAAAAAAATACAGTGGCAAAGAAGCTAGCAAGGAGATTCAAATAGTTGCTGATGAGAATCATTTTTCAATAATTTTGAATGCAGGAAGTTTTATTGGTCCATGGTTAATAAATGCTATTAAGTAGTGGTAATTTGTAAATAATCGTTTAGGTGGATGTATTTAACCTTAGAGAGTCGCTGCTATGAGGAATCCCATCAATCATGAGTTAATGATAGCTCGGCTAATTGCCTCGGGGCATGGCCTATTTAAATACAGGTTAATGCAGGATGTATTTGGCTGTGGCGAAGGATTGATATTCACATCGGTTCGTCCGGTGAACAAAATTTGTGTGCCACTTCACAGCTAACTCACGATTAATTGGTGATCAGCATCTTTAGTGGGGCGTTGTTATGTCTATATATTTCTCTAGTATTGGTTTTAACTATAAATGAGTCGAACTTTTAAATACGAAACACCCCCATGGGGGGCGAAATTAATATGTTCTATTTACATGCTTTTATCAGGAATTCTTTTATTTATTTTCTCGGCTTATGACCGATGGGCTGCGGATTCACCATGGATTTTGAGATACGCTTTCTTGATTTTAGGTTTGATATTTTTATTTGTCTCTATCAAGCCAAAAAACTGGAAAGGTTGGGTTTATTTTACAGCAGATGATTATGGGGTACGCTTTTCATCGCCACTGTCTCAAGGTAAAGAGCAGACGTTCCTTGATGTTAGATGGGATAATGTGGGTAACATCAAAAGTGAAGCTCTCTATGGTGGTGTAAATGGAATATGTAGAGGAAGTTGAGGCTGAGCAACAATCCATTAGCTACACCCGTAAAAGGCCTTTGCGTAAGCCGCTGCCAAAAGACTTACCCCGTGAGCAGGTTATTCACTACATTGATGATAAAACCTGTGATTGTTGTGGCGGTGAGCTACATAGAATGGGTGAAGATAAGTCAGAAAAGCTTGAGTTTATTCCCGCTCAAATCAAAGTGTGCGTTTATATAATAGTACATGTAACTAAAAATTAGATTGAAAAGTTAGAAAAGCCCACACAAACAGGGGTTGCGAGTCGATTATGTAACTTTTTTCAAAATATCTAACTTTCGAGATTATTTTGTTCATAGGTAATGAGTGCTGTGAGTTATAAACTTAGATCAATAATGAAACTAATACTATCTAACTTTTAGGTTTTGGTAAAAGTTACAGGAATTCTACTATGCAGCGTTACTGTGAACTAAGCCAGTGAGCTCGATACTGCTACAACACACATTTGGACAGAAGTTTGTTAGACTTTTAGCTCGAATTAATGAGTTTCGAATTAAAAACTCTATGGGTAACGCCCGCTTCACCCTGCAAAAATTTTGTTGCGCAAGCAACGTAAATTTTGTCCGGTGCAGCGTTTGTTAGTGTTTTATATTTGGTCAAGTTCGACTTTCATTTGTTTACGAACATTATCACGAATTGAAGTGATCTCTTGCCCTTGCTCTTCGGCTTTAACCTTAAGTGGAGACAATATAGTCTGGTCTGCCCAAAACTCCGGGCTTGCCATCATTCTCAACATTTCCTGCGCTGTATTGGTTGCTTCCCCAACATTAGCCGTAAGCTCATCTAGGAGGCCATCTACAATTGATGATGAAATAAGTCGTATGCTGTTTGTTTCTGTGGCTAGTTTCAGATGCTCTTGGTGTAGCTCACCAAATAAAGCCATCATGCCTTGATTGAATTCAGCAATCGCTTCATTTTGAGTAGAGACATCATCAACCAAGTAGTTTTCCATGAACTTTGAGTGAATTGGACCAAATCGTTCTATGAAAACCTCATTGCTTTTAGAGTGAAATTCGTCGAGTAACGTAAAGAATTTGGCGAATTGATTCTTCTTCTCTTCGTATTTATACTTTCTCAACTCAACATCAAGAACATTATTTTTCTTAAGCTCTTCGATCTCTTTAGTATATTTTATTTTAACTTGCTGCTTTTGTTCTTCTAAGTTTTCAATGTCCTCTTTTAAGGCTCGATTCTTCCCTTTTTCTTTTCCATAAGCAGCAAAGTAACCTGCCATTATTCCGAGTAAAAAAGATATCAATCCAATTATGTATTCCATTCTATGCTCTATTTCAGGTGAACACTAACGCCGCGTTCACCGGCTTGTCCGGCGCAACGCTTTGATAGCAATTTTATGCTTCTCGTCTACAACCTTTAGCTTCATCTTCTGAGAAATCTATCTCACTTATTCTAAGTAGGCCAGATGCAATAGCAGGTTCAAAGTCTTGAAGAAATCTATCGATGGCTCTTAGTCTAGGTTCTTCATCGGGTATATTTAGCCAAACAAGATCAAGATGAGCGTTCACACCTTTAACATTTTGATAATGATTAAGTTTTGAAAGCATCATATATATACGATCTCGTAACATCATATGCATTCCGCGATTTGGCCTAAACTCAACAAATATTTCTTTGTCTTCATTTTTATAGTAACCATCAAAGATTGGCTGATGATTACTTACTGGGTCAATTCCATGAAACTGTGTGACGAGCTTTGCTTCGGGTATGACGTTGGCTGAATGAATACCTTTTGTGACTATATATTTTTCCATTGCCAATAATTCGATTTTCCGCCAGTCAACCCTATATTCTGGTTGGGGTGAACGGGTTCTTTCTTCTTCATCAATTTCTTTGGCCTGAACCTCTTGTTCAGTTGCTCGCTCTACCGTTGCTATCTTTGATGCATGGTAATCACCATAAACATTTGTATGCTGCTGAGTTTGGTTTTGAGTATTTGAAATCGTAATCAGTTGATTTAGAAGATTAGCCTTATCTTTTTCTAATTTTTGAACTTCTACATCCTTCTTTTTGACTTCCTTTGATATTGAAATCAGCTTGCCAATAGAAAAATTATCGAAGGTTTCAGATAGCACCAAAATTAGTAAAATCAACAATAGAGTAATAACCCCAGAGTTTATTTCACCTCTCGGCTCTATATGGAAATAGCTAAACGCAATCATCGCAACAATAAGAATGCAAAACGCGACTATCATGCTACGAACAAATCTGTTTGATCTTTTCTCAGTATTATCCATAACTATCCTTGATTGCTAACGTTTTAGTATTTATGTGTTGCGCTATTTGCATGGCATAAACCGCTTGTTGGACTTCGCCGATGCCGAGTCCAGTTTAATTAGTACATTTTAGCTATAGGGATTTGCTTTTTTCGATGTTGGATCTGGGCTGTAGAGCAGTTTTGAACTGATTATATGGTTTGATTTGTAAGTGTTTCATTAAAATTCCTTTGTCATTATGGTGTTCCATCACATCTTTTTAAGTCTAGCTGATTCAATGCGGATAATATACTGAATTGAGTCAGCATTTGGCTCCGCGCAGCGGCTTAGCACAACAGCTTATTGAACGGCTCGCCAAGTAAAGTCGACCGCTTAAGTTATTGATTAATATCATCCTACATTTGCAATATCGTTGATGTAAAGCGATAAGTTATTATCAAAGCCTAAAATCAAACCGAGGTTACCTAAATAAAGTGTTTACAAAATAATCTATATCATCAAGTAGTTAAGATTAATCGTATAATTATTACTTACTACTTTAGACGTACTGATTAAGTTGTTTGATTTAAATTAAGCCAAAACTCGTTATAACTGGGTGGGTTTTGTCACAAAGATTGCTCAACTAATTCATACTTATCCAAATCCAATGGTAATCCCCCCTAAAATAGTAGATTTCAAAAGTAGAATTTTCTCGTAATATATACGCAGGGAGATTCTGCATGAAAACATCAAAATTTAGCGACAGCCAAATCCTAGCAATTCTTAAACAAGCCGAAGCTGGCACCC
>NZ_JACJFI010000277.1 GCF_014164505.1 Shewanella sp. SG41-4
CGAAAATAATATCTTCCAATGGGTGATGACTGTGTTCAGCATAACCTTGCATATACTCAACGATATCCCTAACCAGATTAAAATTAACTCCGTTACCTTCAGCCAATCGAGTCAGTTTCTTCGAAAGGATATTCAACAAAATGGCAATATGCTTATGATCGTGCATTAAACGTTGCAACATAGTCTTCTCCCGTCATCTATCTACAAAACACCAATGTATAAATAATAGCCAACAATGTGTCTTTTACTAATCTACACTGGGATAAGGATTATGAGGTATGACCAAGATCATAATATTGAAATATAAAAAAACACCTAATACCAACCATATTGATATTAGGTGTTAGATATTTGACACTAAGAGGTTACTTTAACACAGCAAACATATGTGCCTTTAGCTGATCAAAGTCAGCATTTAATTCTGCTGATAAAATCGTTTTTTGTGCCACGGCTTCTAATTCAGGAGGTAACGGCAAATTAATGGCCAACTCACGGTCAACCACATCTTTAAACTTAGCAGGATGCGCTGTACCTAGAAACACCCCGATTTCGTTACCAGTTAGGCCAAGCGTTAATGCATGAGCTGCAATCGCCGCATGAGGCTCTGATTGATAGCCCAATTGATAAAGTTCAACTAAAGCGCCAGCAGTATCTTCTTCAGAAAGAGCCACGCCAGTTATCAATGATAACGGCCAGCCCATCTGCTGACAAATAGCTTCAACACGAGGCCAATTACTGGGTTCTGACACATCCATGGCATTTGACATGGTCGCTACCGTTTTATGCGGCTGCCATTCTCCACCAATCAGATAACGCGGTACTGTGTCATTACTATTGGTTGCAGCAATAAAACGCTTAATAGGTAATCCCATGGCTTTAGCAAATAACCCGGCCGTTAAGTTACCAAAATTACCACTTGGTACAGACAATACAAACTCATTATCTCCAGCTTGCTTTGCTTGCGCTACCGCTTCAAAGTAATAACAAATCTGAGCTAACAAACGGCTTATATTAATTGAATTGGCTGAGTTTAACGCTAAACCATCACGAACATCGCTATCATCAAACGCTTGTTTAACCAGATGCTGACAGGCATCAAAGTCAGATGTTACTGCCACGGTGTGAATATTTTTACCTAATGTAGTAAACATCTTTTCTTGCAATTCACTAATTTTACCTTTTGGGTATAACACCATTACATTAACGTTATCTAAACCGTAGAATGCATCCGCTACTGCAGCGCCAGTATCACCCGATGTTGCGGTTAAAATAGTCAGTTTTTTATTGCCAGCAAGTAAATCAACGCATTGAGCCATAAACCGTGCGCCAAAATCTTTAAACGCTAATGTCGGACCATGAAAAAGTTCTAAACACGCGCGTTTATCATCAACCTTAACGAGTGGTACATCGAAGGTAAATGCTTTATCAACAAGCTTATCAACATTCTCCTGCCCGAGTTCATCCGCTAACCAAGCACCCAAGACTTTTTTGCTTCGCTCTGCAAAGGGTAATGCCAGTAATGCATCTATATCAGATAATACAGGAATGGACTTTGGAAAAAATAATCCTCTATCTTTACCTAAACCCAGCTGAACCGCTTGACTGAAGTTAACTACCTGCGATGGGTGTTTTAAATTATATAGTTCCATTGCGACTGCCTTTTAAATTTGAATATAAATAATGCTAAAAAGTGAACGTTACACGCACCGCGTGCCAAGTTTATCTAATCTACAAACGTGAGCAAAACCACCTTGCTCAGAAATATAATGCTGCATTAACCAATTTTTGGCTTTTTCTGCGGTGGCTAAATCGTCGGTTACACTAAACAATGTCGGACCGCTGCCAGAAATACCGCTAGTCATCATGCCTAATTCAGCTAAAGCGGTTCGCGCGTCGGTATAACCAGGAATTGCGGATGCTCGATAAGGTTCAGCCAAAACATCTTTTAGCATTTCAATCGCCAACCCGGCATCTTGCTGATAACTCGCGTGAACAAATGCACTTAAGTAACGGCCAAAATCAATGACCACAGACTTATCATATTGTTGCGGCAGCAATTCGCGCATTTTGGCAGTAGATAATGAAATACCCGGATAAGCGACAACCCAATACCAATTATCAAAACTAGGAATAGGAGCACATACTTGGTCACGAGAGTTAAGCATTAGCTGCATGCCGCCTAAATAACATGGTGCTACATTGTCATAATGCACGCTGCCAGATATTTTACCTTCAAACTCGCCCATCAATGCTAATAAAGCTTGCTGATTAAAAGGCTGTCCAAAATGTTCATTTAAGGCATATAACGCAGCGACAACTGAACTGGCACTCGAGCCTAGACCACTGCCTACTGGAAGATTTTTTTCCAAACAAACGGTTACACCATCTTGTCGTTGTAATTTTTCTAAAAAAAACTCAGCACATTGGTAGACAATATTGTCCTTACCATCACTTGGTAACTTATGAGCCCATTCACCTGTTTGACTATATTCAATCCCACTGGCCGCGGCGCTAATCATCACTTTATCGCCCAATAATGAGCCGTCTATTGGCGCCAATGCTGCACCTAGTAAATCAAAGCCAACACCAACATTGCCCATAGACGCTGGAGCATACACAGTTAACGTGTCTTGGCTTACCTTTAACGTTTGATTCATAACCCAACCTCACGAGTCCAGTTTAAGGTTCTTAATACGTCAGCAAAGGCCCCCGCAGCAGTAACATCGGTACCAGCACCATAGCCTCTTAATACGAAAGGAATAGGTTGGTAATAACGGCTATAGAATGCCAGAGCATTCTCACCACCTTTTACACTATAGAGTGGGTCAGTTGCATCAACTTCAATAATTCTGACATGGCATTGTCCGTCTTCAATTTGGCCAACATAACGCAATACTTTACCTTCGGTTTTAGCCGCCGCTACTCGAGCAGAGATAACCTCATCTAATGAAGCTAGATTGGCCATAAACTGATTAACATCGCCTGAGTCATCAAAATCGGCGGGCAATACTGACTCCACATTTATGTCGTCTAACTCCAAAGGCAAACCCACTTCGCGAGCAAGAATTAAGACTTTCCGTGCGACATCCATACCACTTAAATCATCACGAGGGTCAGGCTCAGTAAAACATTTTTCTCGAGCTATCGCAGTCGCTTGCGATAAGCTCATACCTTCATCTAACATACCAAAAATGTAAGATAATGAACCAGACAAAATACCATTAAACTTATGTAGTTTATCACCGGCATACATCAGTTTTTTCAAGTTGTCGATAACCGGTAAACCTGCACCTACGGTAGTTTCATACAAAAATTGTCGACGCTGAGTTAATGCCGTTTTACGCAAAGCTTGATAGTAAGCATAATCACGAGTATTTGATTTTTTGTTTGGCGTGACAACGTGAAAACCAGCATTCATCACATCAAGATAACGGTCTGATACTAACTCGCTTGAAGTACAATCGACCAGTACAGGATTAAGCAATTGCTGATCTTGACCCCACTCAAGTAACTTAGCTAAATCATACGCTTGGCCATTCGCTGCCAATAATGACTGCCATTCACCAAGTTCAATACCTTCACTATTTAGCAGCATTTGGCTTGAATTGGCGATACCACAGACTCTGATGCTAATGTGTTGCTCTTTTAACATCGCGCTTTGTTGCTTAATTTGATCAAGTAATCCAGCACCCACATTACCGCTGCCAACTAAAAACACATCAAGATACTGTTGAACATCAAAAAATGCCTGATGGCACGCTCCAATGGCATGTTTAGTTTTTTTCTGTTGAATGACCGTGGAAATTGATCGCTCAGATGACCCTTGCGCAATAGCAATGATATTAACGCTTGCCTTAGCTAGTGCTGTAAAAAATTTAGCCGCTACGCCCTTGTGGGTTTTCATACCATCACCAATCAAAGACACTATCGCCAAATCTTGACGCAATTCAATCGGCTCAAGTAATTCACTTTTTAATTCAAGCTCAAATTCTTGTTCTAGTGCCCATTTAGCTTTGTTTGCTTGAGAGGTAGAGACACAAAAACTGATACTGTATTCAGATGAGCTTTGGGTAATAAGAGAAACCGAGATACCGCTACGAGAGATAACTGCTAAAGTCCTGCTTGCCATGCCGACCATGCCTTTCATTCCTGGGCCGGAGACGTTAAACATGGTTTGATTGTCTAGATTTGAAATCGCTTTAACTTGTAGACCCGTTTTATCATCATCATTAGACACTAATGTACCGGGTGCTGACGGATTAAAACTGTTTTTGATATAACAAGGAATTTGATATTGAGCAATTGGCGCAATCGTTTTAGGATGCAATACTTTGGCGCCAAAATACGAGAGTTCCATCGCTTCTTGATAGCTTAATTGTGACAATAATTTAGCGTCGGCCACAACACGTGGATCAGTGTTATATACTCCATCCACATCAGTCCAGATTTCACAACTAGAAGCGTCTAAACAAGCGGCCAACACTGCAGCAGAATAATCAGAACCATTACGACCTAATGTTACTACTTTGCCTTGAGCATCTGCGGCAGTAAACCCAGGCATCACCCAGACTCGGTATTGATCAAGCGGCAATAAGGTAAAGCGAGGCTTGCTCACCGCAATATCGACTACAGACTCCAACGGCTGACCATGAGCTAAAAATAACGCGACTGGATCTAATTGTGCTGAAGTGATGCCTTTAGCCAACATGACTTGTTCCATTAATGCTGCGGATAAGCGCTCACCGGTCACCACTAATTCAGCACGAACGTTATCAGGGCATTCGCCAAGTAATTTAACACCGTAAAGTTTGTCTTTCCAAACTTGCATTTGCGCCGTTAACTTCCCAACAAGTAACTCATGCTGTTCCGCTGTAATAAGTGATGCCGCCGCATCAGAGAACAGCCCGCTATAGACTAAATGAATATGATCCAATACCGGTTGGTAATCATGTTGTTCAACCGCT
>NZ_JACJFI010000278.1 GCF_014164505.1 Shewanella sp. SG41-4
TTCATCATGAAACCAATCAACAAATTCGCCCCAACTTGTAGGGTAATCTACACCAGCTTTTAATAAATACGATGAAGTTTTCATCACTACATATTGACACTGGTGGCGCTAAATGGATAGCCCTTGTTTATATACAGTTATAGTTGAAGTTGAGATAATTGCTATGAAAAAGATGCATAAATCGTTGGATTGGCGCATCGATAATACTAACTGTTAAACATTAACTCATTATTATCAATAGTTTGTAATATATATAAAAGTGCTATGCAGACCTCGTAAACACCTATGCATCTTTTTTATCTGCTAAATTGTCATATTTAACCTGTATTTTTTGTTAAATAATATATTTACAACAAACACTTACAAGTGATATTTTGACGAAGAAACTTACAAGAAAGCAGGAGGTTATCCTGCTGCTAATCAATAAGCTGTTATGAGCTATTTAATAAATGCGCATCGCCCTAAAACAGTATGCCAATATGATGAAGAAAAAAATAAAACCATTACTTAGAATCGCCTTATTGATTGGAACCCTAATTTCCATGTGGTTTGTACCATGGATTTTGGTAGGGGCTTGGATATCGCCGCTGCCTGATACGGTTCAAGAACAAGTAAATGAAGCTATTGATCATGGATTTGATGGGATTGTTGTTTATGTAGACGAAACAGGCAAGCCGCCAGCCCTTTATACTGCTGGCTGGAAGGACCGAAAAAACAAAATACCTGCCGACCCTCATGCGCTGTTCAAGATTGGCAGTATCAGTAAGTTATATGTTGCTGTTGCTATCACCAAGCTCGTCAACGATAAACGTTTGTCTTTGGATAAAACGCTTGCCGATTATTTTCCAGAACTTGTGGGGAGAATTGAGAATGCTGATCAAATCACATTGAGATTGATGGTGCAACATCGGAGTGGTATTCCCAATTTAACCGACAGCCCTGGCTTTTGGGATGACCCACTGAACAGTAAAGACGCGCTTGAATTAGCACTTGATTTGCCTGGGAGCTTTGAACCAGGTGAAGACTATGAATATTCAAACACAAACTACTTATTGCTTTCCGAGCTCATTGATAGGATGGTGGGTTATAGCCATCATCAATATATTAAGGAGGAAATTTTGATACCACTGGAGCTGAGCAACACTTTCGGTTCGCTTCGGGAAGTGGATATAGACGATGTGATGAGCGGCTATTACGTTGGCTTTGAGTCGGATATAAAGACTAATGATTATGGCTTGGATGGCTATGGTTCAATGGTCGCGACAGCGCAGGATGTGGGCATATTCTTGCGGGCATTAAACAACGGCTCAGTGTTTGATGAAGGTGAACAGGAAATCTATTCCTCCATTTACGTGTACGAGCATGGAGGTCTGCTTCCCGGCTATCAGAGTCTTGCAGAGTACCATGAAGATATCGACACGGTTGTCATTCAATTTATTAATACAACTAATTTTGATGGGTACGACTGGAATTTATCGGAAATCGTAATTAACCGTATAGTGAAAATACTAAAGAATAAACAAAGCTCATAACAAAAACAGCTGGCGGATCCCCTCATAATTTAGGTCTGCCTGCGGTATGAACTAGTTTGATATATTCGTTTAATGCCCAGTAAATTATCGATGCTTTCAGCGTGTATTTTGGCCTTCGCCGCACTTCTTTTCCTAATCTTACAACGGATAATACAGCGCGATGTTTGATGCTGTTCGCTTGAAAATCCTTCTGCCAGCCAAGATGCCTCGCGGCTATACCTATGCACCACAACAGTATTTCTGCCAGCATTGCGATAAGCAATAACACATCATATCGCTTTGGACACCGACTGCGACTTTTCCTCAGCCCCATGCCATATTGCGGGCTTTTTAAATCCCGAAAGGTTTCTTCAATTTGCATGCGTTTAGCATATAGCTCAACCACTTTTATTGAGTTGAAATATTCAGGTGGTAAGTTGGTCGCCAGCAGCCAAGGCTCCTTGCTACCTAAGCGATAACTCTTTTGTGCGGTGTGGTTTCGGCCCGCTTTTGAAGAGCGCTTATCTTTACGTAATTTGGGCTTAGCCTTAAATAGATGTAAATGGCAGCTTAGCGGTGATTTACGTGCAAGCTGGACATTACCTATGTATTTAGCGGTTGAGTTTGCTTTCGGATATAGCGATTTATTCGAGAACCAGGTCGCTTTTCCATGATGCATAAAGCTTACATCGCCACGTACTCTACCAAGCCAGAACCAACCATAACGTTCGACTTCTCTGAACCAGGTATTACGATAACCTGCATCGGTCACGATGAGCGGACAACAGCCTTGAGGTAGAACATTGGCGAGTTCAGCTAGAAACGCATTATGGCTGCGAGGTGCGTTGTAGTCTTCAAACAAAAAAGTGCGTTCATATACAGTCACAGAGCGACCTTGAACACTGATGGATGCACGTAGCGTCATTATTCGGAGCTGTTCACGGACATCAGACCAATCGACCAGGATAATAGGCATAGGATTTGAGCCACACAAATATCGAGCATGCCATTGATAGAGGGTTATTTTATCTTTAGATAAGTGATGATTACCTAAAAGTCGATCGACACGTTTAATGTTATGTTTAGCCGCCACAGAGCCTGTGATATTACGACCAAGCTGAGTAAGTGATAATTGATTACCATCGAGGAGTGACTCAGTGGCAACCATCAGAGAATTAAGCCGTTTTTGGTGTATTTGAGGGCATTGTTTTTTGATTAAATCGTGTAGTATATGGATATCACGCATGGTGTTAGATTTAATAGGTTTTTGGCGAAATTGATTAGATCAGATAGCACCATGTGTGTCTACTATTTTGAAATTTAAAAGAATTATCTGGGGATTCCCTAGCAAAAACAGTCAAGGCGACGCCAAAAAACGGCGCGCTTGCTGTTGGCGTTAATCCATAGAAATTTTAATCCTAAACTTACGAATTAGATTTGGAAACCTAGCTCGTTTCTGTCCAAAAATAGTTTAGAGTACTTAACTCATTTATGCCCCTTTATGGTTTAGAGTAGAAACTCACACATATGCTGTTAAAGTGTATTTTCCCTACCAAAAGTTATCCGAATACAGCATCATAGCAAAAGAAAAACGGGGCTAATGCTATTACTCAATTCTCAATGTAGGCCACATGAAATTTATGAAAAAAGTACTATTGCTTGGAGCAGGTTTTTCCTATGACTTCGGTATGCCATTAACGTATGAGCTAACGAATGTATTTACAAATGTGTTCAATGAAAAAAATGCGAAAGCGCTTGTGGAGTCAGTCTACCAACAAAACAACAATGATTGCTCAAGACCCATCAATAGAGGTGCTTTGAATGAAGCGATGCAAATGGTTCTTGATTATGAGGGAAGTAACTACGAAGAGTTGTTAGCCAGCATTGAAAATTTAAGTGAGATATATAGCAACAAAACACAATCTGATCGGGACTCATACCACTGTTTATTTAGTGCTCTATATAGCGTCATTCATTTGATTTTATTCTATTACCAAGTCGTTTCGTTTTCCTTAATGTATCCAAGAAATAAACAATGGTTCTGTAAGGTTAAAAATCTCCTAAATAGTAAAGACACATGGGTTTTTACATTGAATCATGATATTTACTTTGAATGTTTAGCGTTGGATTTTGGGATTCCAGTCACATATGGTGACAATCAAAATATCACATTTCCTAAAAGTAATATTGAAATGGATGAAATTATTAAACTCACATTCAAAGAAAGGAGTAAATTATTTGAATGTAGTTCGTTTTTCAATGATAAGCGAGGTGTGAACTTAGTTAAGCTTCATGGTGGTCTTTCAGAGCTAGAATATAACGACGGAGAAAAAATTTGTAATCAATCGCTAGGGGTAGCTGATTCAAACGAGTTGATGACTGATTTTATTAACATTCAAGAAATGGGATATTATGTTGACAACTATAAAGTCCCATCAGGTAAAGATAGGGTAATCACCGGCCACAATGGGAGGCTTGATATTATATGTCAGTCAATGTTGACTGGTGGGAATAAATATAGTCGCACTACTAATGATAAAAAAGGCGAAGAAAAACTAAAGTTATTCAGCGAGCAAATAAATTCAGCAGATGAGATTACAGTTATTGGTTATGGCTTTGGAGACAAGCACATTAATAATAGGCTTTCTAACGCAATGGTTAAAAATGAAAATCTAAAAATTCAAATAGTGGACGCAATTTTTAAGCCTATACCTGAGTCATTAGAACAGTTTGATTATGACGAAAGAATTAATAGGGCTACTTGTGGTGCGGCTCATTGGATGGACTACGTTGAAAGTGAGAAATGGAACGAAGAGCAAATGGAACATATAAAAATAAATACTGCCATTAGAAAACAAGTCTTAGACGGCGTTAAACGCCTTTTACCGATATCAAAAGTGTAGGCCTTTAATCTGCCTAATAACATTATCGCCAATGTTTTTTGCACAACAAATGATAATCTTCCATGCCTAGGTTAATCCATCCTTTACCAAATTAGCTAATTCATTGACGCAGAATTGTCCAGAAATGTGCCACGGAGCGTAAATCATTTATGCCCCTAAACAAGTTACGAGTCATTAAAAATGGGGGGTAACTGGTGAAATTGTCATTAGATCAAATAATAACCAAACAAAAGGGAAAACATAAACTTTTCCTGAGTGTACTAGGTATGAGAGTGAGTTAGAAGAATAGAGGTAAAGGAGCAAGATCGAAAAAGGCTCCTAAAAGGAGCCCTTCGAAAATATCTCGCTAACGGGGTCTAAGACCAACCAGCTTCACACTGTACCGCGCTTTCAATCTAGTGACGTTTCCGTCGATAGTTGAATTCTAGCTAATCTCAGCTCGATGTCAAGTAGTTTGTTCACTAACGGAAGTATAGGTATACTTTATCATCATCACAGCGGAACACTAATATGCC
>NZ_JACJFI010000279.1 GCF_014164505.1 Shewanella sp. SG41-4
GCTTGTTTAAGAATTGCTAGGATTTGGCTGTCGCTAAATTTTGATGTTTTCATGCAGAATCTCCCTGCGTATATATTACGAGAAAATTCTACTTTTGAAATCTACTATTTTTAGGGGGGATTACCGGTGAAACACCATTATTGATGGCTTTAAATCATTTAGATTTTCAAGATGCTACATCTAGAATGGATTTTAGGTTATATAACCTTTTAACACAGTATAAACACAGTATAAACACAGTGATATCGTGTTAAATCAGCGAACAACGAGGAAAGCACAAACACCGTTATTCGCAGCAGTTGATACAGGGAACCCAGATATAGTTAAAAAAATTATTTCTATGAGTAATGGTATTCAAATTGATCTGCAAGCTGGACTTGATTTTTTAACACCACTTTACCATGCAGTATCACTGCTTTCTATTATAAAAAAACCAAGCAGATTCAGGGAAATAATATCAGAACCCCCGACAGAGGAAAGCATACATAGATTAAAACCAATGTTTGCCGGTATGACAGGCTTTGAAAAGATTATTAAAGGACAAGGTATCACTGAACGAGATCAGAAGATATTGGATCAATACACAGATTATTGTTTTCAGGTTTATTTAGAGAGGAAGCCTACTCCAGCTAAAATAAGACACATTGCGAGAGTACTCATCGCAAAAGGTGCAGATGTCAATTTTGTTAATCGTGTGAATGGCATGCAGTATACCCCTCTTATGTTAGCGGCTGAAAATGATGAAATTCAGTTGTTTAAAATTATGATTGAACATGGTGGAGATTGGAGAAAAACCTATACAGTTCCAAGTTCTGCTATATCATACAAAAAAGCGGTTAATTGCTTAGATATAGCCAAAAATTTTAAGTCTTATAGAGTTGTTGAGCATATAGAAAATGTGCTGTGTCAAAATTGATAAAAAATTCCAAAATATTGCTTCTTACACTGAAAGATTCTTTTAGTTGACCACTACAGTTAGACATTTGTATTGTTGGTTAATTGAGATGTGCTTTTTAACAAGGATTGTAAAATGATGGATTTAACGTTCGCTGTACTAGTTGATGGAGAGAATGCTTCGCAAGCTCAATATGTATCAATGCTTGAGGAAGTAGAAAAGTACGGCACTGTAGCGATAAAATGGGTTTATGCTGATTGGACGGCTAGAGAGCAAAGTAGCTGGCAAGATGTTCTTCATGAGACGGCATCAAGCCCAAAACAACAATTCCACTATGGTAAAGATGCTGCCGACCATGCTTTAGTCATGGATGCTATTGAGTTAATTAGTAATAATCAACGTATTAATGCTATTTGTATCGTATCAAGTGATGGTGGTTTTTATAGTTTAGCGCAACGAATTCGTGAGAAAGGGTTGCATGTGATGGCTATTGGCAAAGAAAATACACCAGAAAGGTTTCGTAAAGCTTGTCATAATTTTGTGTTTACGAAAAACTTATCAGATCCAGTCACTAGCTTAAGTCATCAAGATCTCAATGCTTTACTGGTTGATTCTTATCTAAGGTGTGCAGAAAGCAATGAGCCGGTCTACCTAGGGGACATGGGGAAAATGCTAAAGATGTTTGATTCATCTTTTGACCCCAGGAATTATGGTTTTTTAAGCTTAAAAAAGCTAATAAAGGATAAAGTAGAACTTTTTGATATTGTAGATGAAAAAGTTGATCAGTGTTTTATTGCTATGCGCACAAGTAACACGAAAGCATCAGGAACAACTGTGCAAGGTGTTATTCGAAAATTAGACTCCAAAAGAGACTTTGGTTTCATTTCATCTAATCAAGGTGATTACCATTTTAGCTTTATTGAGGTAAAGGGAAATACAGCGCTATTAAAGGAAGGTCAGACAGTTTGGTTTAAAGTTCCTGATATTGATTCGAAGAAGGATTTAGCTAGTGGGCAGTGCCCTTCAGCTAAAAATATTGTATTGAACAAGCAGCAAGCTGCTTAATATTAACCAGCCTTATAAAGATTTACTCGCTGAAGATTACTGATGCAGCTTTAAGCTAAATCAAGGCAGCGTATCAAAATTAATTAGCGAGGAGAAACCGCTCCTCCGCTTACAGTCCATACAGAGGGGTTCTTTATTTTTCTTTTAGTGCGATTAAGTTTTTTGGTTGTTAATTTTGTTGCCTTGCTAATGTGCATTACTTTTACTTGTAGGAGGCCTTTTGGGGTAGCTCTTTCTACGTCAAAATAAAGCTTAGCTTCTTTTAATGTGCAATTGTGTTTTTTTCTGAGTAAATCTAATGCTTCTCGCTTTTTTTGAAGTTTTAGTTGTCTTCGTTCTTTTGCTTGTTTTTGTTTTTGGTTTGCTTTTAAGTTCCGCTGAAGATTTAGTATTTTCCTTGCCTCATCTGGGTTACATCTATATTTTTGTTGGATATTATTTATCATGGAGATAGTACTTTTTTGCATATTATTCCCTCATTAAACCCTATCAGATATAGCCTAGTGGCATAGTTATTTAAAACAATTCCTTATCTACCGCTGGTGCATCAAGCCACTCTCGAACTTCTGACGATATAGGAGCTTGGCCACTACAGATGATCGGTTCAGAGAGATGGTTATCTACAATGCGATCAATCGATTTATTTATTGAAGTTGTTTGAAAGTATCATATCAACGTAGTGTTTGGCTGCTGTCATTAAATTTCTAAGAGTCTTAGCCTTGGTTTTTTGTGATAATAGTTGCGACTTAACTGATTCTAACTGTGCTTGATTTCCTAAAGTTGTTGGAGAAATATTGATATTTAATTGATTTGCAACGGAGTTTAGATAAGATGTATATGAGTCAACTGATGATGCAACTATATCCTTTTTGCCCACTCCTTTTGACATGATGAACAATTTAAATTGTTCTAAATATTGAATATTCTCTTTTTTAGATAGCTTTTTACATTCTGTTTTTTGAGCAATAGATTTTACTTGTGATGGTTTAGCTGATTCTGAATTCTGAATTAAGCTAGAGTATTGAGCTGCTATTTTATGACGCATCGTTGTTGCTATAGGTTGTATTTCTTGCAGTGAGTCATGGATTATTTGGCAGTTTTGCCAATAACTCTCCCATTCAGACTTACCAATAATTTTTTCAAAATTAATTCGAGTTGGTTGTTGTATTTTCTCGTACTCTTTTAATCTTTCTATTCGTTCAGCTAAGTCAGTTATCCCCCTTGTATGAGGAGATAGCTTTGCATTACCTCTCATCCAAGTTTCCCAATCAGTGTTACCTTTTGATTGATTACACTTTCCACATGCAGGGACTAAGTTGTGTATTTCAGAAATAAAACCCGTAGGCCTTTTATTTTTAACTAGTGCTCTCAAATGATCCCATTCAGTTGCTTTGTCACCACAAAAAGCACATGAGCAAGAGTTCATATCCATGCCCAATGCATTCAATGCAGCTTTAACTTCGGCTTCAGTTGGCTGTATCACTGGAATTATAGAGTTAACGAATGAGTTTGTTATGCTTGATGACCTAGCGGTTATCTTTACCGGATTTGGCATTTTAAATAATGATAAATAACTCAATTTAGACTCCCTGTTAAAAATGTTCACCATAAATTCATTATTACCTTATACATTTGTGTTCTCAAACTCTACGTAAAGTTTAAGTCTTCAATTGCACTTTTATCTTTGATACAAAATTTACATATAATAGTCACTAATTTTTCATTTTCTATAAGAGGGATCTAGGAATTGTTTTTCCATTATTTCCATCTGTTTTTAGAAAAAGCATTAGATCACAAGCTAAAATCTAGCTTTCTGCCACATTTATCCAATCTTTAATAAGGTATTGTTAGTGTCAATATCATGAGATATACGAACTCGACATCATATTTGTAGGGGTTATGTGAGAGTTACCACATAGCTATTTTGTTAAGTTATATGGACAACCAACGAAATAATCGTTTTAACTGCACGGGTGCGACGCATAATGTCGCACCCATGAAATATACTAATTACCTATGGTTTATTTAGTTTTGTTGTTAGTAATTTTTGCACATGATGGTGTTTAGTGTGTACACTCATGAACGGTTAAATAGTTTTAAATATCTGATTTGTTGGTACAAAACGGACTTTTGGCTGGCTTTAAATGGACTTTAAATGAACAGAAAATCATCTTTAAATGAGTCTTTGAATTTAGCTCTTGAAATTTTAAAACGAATTCCTAGATCGAGATACGTTACTGTAAAAGAGCTTCATGATCAGCTTTGTGAGGCAGGTATGAGTCGAGATATTCGTACTTTGCAGCGAATAATGGAAACTCTATCTGTTCAATTTAATATTGAACGAAATGATAAGAGTAAACCTTATGGCTATAAGATAGCGCATGGGAATGCGGTGCTTAGTGTACCAACTATGTCTGCGCATGAGTCTCTACTGCTAAGCTTGTCACAGCAATACTTATCCAAACTTCTCCCTGGAAATGTTATGGCTTCTATGGACGGATTTTTCCTAGAGGCGAGATACCACTTAAGTGTGGGCACTCCACATCAGAAAGAAAAAGACTGGCTGAAAAAGGTTCGTGTTGTCAGTGAAACACTACCACTGCTAGCTCCTACCATAGATTTGAAAACTGTACAGGTAATAACTCAGGGGTTATATGAAGATAGATATCTAGTTATTGAATACTGTAATAGTAATGATGAGCAGAAAAAAGCAACTGTTATGCCTTTAGGTATTGCACAGCAAGGTAACCGCCTTTACCTCGTATGTCGGTTTGAAGGCTATACAAATGAGCGGACAGTAGCAATTCATCGGGTCAGGCTGGCCGCTTTATCCACATTCAACTTTGAAAGGCCTAAAGATTTCGACTTAGAACAGTATGATGCTGATGGCCGCTTCG
>NZ_JACJFI010000027.1 GCF_014164505.1 Shewanella sp. SG41-4
CCTTTTATTAGTTTACATTTAGCTGGAATTTTAGTGGCCGAGTCTGGTAACGATAAAGGCATTGTGTCGAAAATGATCGGTGGCTAATGTTCGTTTCTATTGTTGAACCCATATAAATTGTCTTTACGATATGTTTACAAGTCTTAAGTAAATTTTAAGATTGGTGACCTATGTTGTCTGCAATGTTTTGATTAGGTGAAAATATGATGTCAATTGGGTTGTTTTGTCAATTTCGTAAAATTAAGTTTATCGCGTTAAGTTTAGCATTGGGGTTAGGAGTTAATGCCCAATCACAAGCTGCTCCCTCATTAGAACATGATGTATTAGATCAACAAGGCGAAATTGTCAGTTTGCAACAGTTTGCTGGCAAAGTGGTTTATGTCGACTTTTGGGCTTCTTGGTGTGCTCCGTGCCGTAAATCATTCCCTTGGATGAATGCAATCCAGGCTAAATATCAACAGCAAGGTTTAGAAGTTGTAGCGATTAATCTTGATGTTGATAGTGCATTAGCTCATGAGTTTTTGAGCAAGCTGCCGGCAAAGTTTAACCTTCGTTTTGACCCTGAAGGCGACATAGCCAAAGCATTTGAGTTACAAGGTATGCCAAGCAGTTTCTTGTTCAATCGTAAAGGTGAATTAGTGCAAACTCACATGGGATTTTTTACCGAAAATATTCCCGCCTATGAGCAAGAAATCCAAATGTTGTTACAGGAGTAAATTGATGACAAAAGCATTTTATCAGCCCTTTGCCAAAACTGTTGTGGCATTAGCCATTATCAGTAGTTTGGTAGGCTGTTCGAGTTTAGGCGTACAACCATGGGAAAAAGATCAATTAGCCCGTGCAGATATGGCTTTGAATAGTGAAAAACTTGATCTCGCGTTAGATGACCATATTTATTTTAGTAAAGAAGGCACCAGTGGTGGTCGCTCACTAGCGGGCGGAGGTTGCGGATGCAACTAACAAGTAAGCAAAGTATTGCCAGTGCGTTGGCGTTAGCAAGCTGTAGTTTATTGAGCCAACAGGCTAGTGCTGTTGAACCTCTTTCTGCCAACGATGATTGGAAGGTTGATGCTGCCATTATGTATTATGGCGAGCAAGACCGAGTTCAAGCAGCAGAAGCTATTGGTAATGTGCAAAAAGCGTTTGGTGACAGTTCGTTATTGGACCTTAAAATTGTGGTCGACAGTTTAACGGGGGCATCAGCCTCTGGCGCGGTTGCTCAAGCTGACAGTCAAACGTTTACACGTCCATCAGGTAATGGCCAATATACTGTAAGTCCAGGCGACACACCGCTGGACGATACCTTTCATGATACTCGAGTTCAGTTAAGCGCTAATTGGCAAGAAGTGCTTAATCAAGATTGGACTGGGAATATTGGCGTGTATGGTTCGAAAGAGTTTGATTATCTTTCGATGGGTATTAATGGTGGTCTTGAGCGTAGTTTTAATAAAAATAACACCACATTGGCATTATCGGGTGCTTTTACAAATGATGTGGTTGATCCCGTTGGCGGTCGTCCAGTGGCAATGTCAGAAATGGTGTTCCGTGGTAATTATGCCAACGATGCCGATTATCAAGCAGCCTTTGATCAAACTCGTTTAGCCGGTGATGATACCAAACAAACTAGCGATATTATGTTTGGTGTGACTCAGATTATTAATCGTAATTGGTTGATGCAGGCTAACTATGGTTTATCTAGTGTGTCCGGCTACATGACCGACCCGTATAAAATTCTCAGTGAGGTCGATGTTAACGGTCAAACACAAGCTTACCGTTACGAAAATCGTCCAGACTCACGCCTGAAACACAGTGTGTTCTTACTCACTAAAGGTGCTTTGGATTCTGGTGTGGTCGATTTTTCATATCGTTATAGTACTGACGATTGGGATATTCAGTCGCATACATTAGAAACACATTATCGGTACTATTTCAGTCCAAGCATTTATGCCCAATTACACTTACGTTATTACCAGCAGCAAGCCGCTGAGTTTTATCAACCATTCTTGATGAGTGGCGATGCAATACCTGAGTATGCCAGCGCGGATTATCGCATTGGTGATATGACGGCTTACACCATAGGGCTTAAGTTTGGTCAGCGTTTATCGGGTGGCCATGAATTAAGTTATCGTATTGAGTATTATCAGCAAAATCCTGAAAATAATGGCACAGAGATACCTGGTCAGCTACAGAATTACGATTTATTTCCTTCTGTGAAGGCGATAGTAGCTCAAGTGAGTTATTCGTTTTAAGATGAGCGTATCATCAATAAACAGAGTTATTTAACTTGTTTGAACCACTAACTGCAATGTCAAAAGCCCCAAGAGTGATGAGCTTACAGCCTCGTCCTTGGGGCTTTTTAGGTTCATTTAACGCTATGGCTAGCCCATGCGAATTATTAATGGCGGTTGAAGATGAGTATATTGCGAGGCAAATGCTTAGTATTGCTTATGAAGAAGCAAAGCGTATAGAGCGTAAATTCAGTCGTTTTATTGAAGGTAACGTGGTGTGGCGGTTAAACCATGCTCAAGGTGAAACGACATCGATTGATGCCGAAACAATGCATTTATTTCAGTTTGCACAACAGTGTTTTCAATTAAGTGAATCAGCATTCGATATCAGTGCCTGTTCATTAATGGCGTTATGGCGCTTTGACGGTAGCCATCGTGTGCCGTTACAAACTGATATTGATGCAGCCTTGCTTAATGTGGGTTTTGCTCGTATAGCATTGACTGACAAGACCGTTTGCATGCCTGCAGACATGAGTGTCGACTTTGGCGGTATCGGTAAGGAATATGCGGTTGATCGTACCGCACAAATATTAGAAAATCGTTGGCCAAATAATTCCGTATTAGTCAATTTTGGTGGTGATATTGCTTGCCCGATCACCAAAACAGATGGCTGGCAAGTTGGGATTGAAAACCCTTACCAGCTTGATAACGCTGCAGCACTGTTAACCATTCGCCAAGGTGCGTTAGCCACTAGTGGCAATACTCGGCGCTATATCGAGGTGGACGGGAAACGTTATGGGCATATTATTAATCCTCAAACGGGTTACCCTGTAGAGCAAGCACCATTATCTGTCACTGTGCTGGCGCCCAATTGTGTTATGGCAGGAATGTTGGCCACAATGTCGATGCTAAAAGGACGTGATGCTGAAGACTTTTTACAGCAACAAGGTGTCGACTTTAAAGTTTTTCGAGGAGATGAGTAAATATGCGTGTGTTACTGGTTGAAGATAATAAGTTGCTCGCTCAAGGTGTGATAATGAGTTTAACTAAAGCGGGTATTCAAGTTGACCATTTATCGTCTTATAAACAAGCGCTAGCAGCACTTGATAATGAGGATTTTAGCGCGATTATTCTTGATTTAGGTTTACCCGATGGCAATGGTGCAGACTTATTAAAGCAGTGGCGTAAAAACGGTGTCTCGTTACCTATTATTGTGTTGACTGCCAATACAGATTTTGACACCCGCTTAATGTGTTTAGATATTGGCGCAGATGATTATTTAAGTAAGCCTTTTGATGTGAGGGAATTAATCGCTAGGCTTAAAGCGATTATTCGACGTCAGCATGGCCTAGATAATAACCAATTTAGCTACGGTGCACTCAATATTGATTTTGCCCGTTGTGAAGTTCATTTTCGCGGAGAATTGGTGTCGCTTTCACGCCGTGAATATCAATTGTTACTCGAATTTGCTCAATCTGCAGGTCGCGTATTAACCCGTAATCAACTTGAACAGTTAACCTATGGTTGGGATGAAGTGGGCAGTAACTCGATAGAAGTGCATATTCATCATCTTCGTAAAAAAACCGTCACTGAATTGATTAAAACCGTGCGTGGTATAGGCTATATTTTAACTGAAACGGTATAACGTTTATCAGTTAAATAGGTGAGATAAACCAAATGGTGGGCCGTAAAGTAGCGGACTGATTGCACCTATTGCAATAAGGATATTATGTTTTCACTTCGATTATTATTAAGTTTGATTATGCTGGTGGGGATTGTTCTCACGGTAACCTTTTCGAGCATACTCAGTACGCGTGATGCTATGCATGAAGTTGAAGAATTGTTTGATGCGCAAATGGTCCAAACCGCCAAGATGTTGGAGCAGTTTTATGTGGAACATCTAACAGAAGCTCAACTAACACAATTGCTCCAGCAGCCTAGTTTGTTCCATGTTGTGGATTCAAAAATAGAAACCTTTGCTGACCAATCTAATCCTGTCACTTTGTCTTATGAGCATAAATTATCATTTCAATTACTGTCCAGCTCAGGCCAGTTACTCGCGTATTCAGATAGTACTGGCGAGCAACAATTAACCAATTTCACCCAAGGTTATGATACTCATCGAATCGATGATGAGTTGTGGCATGTATACAGCTTTTATTCTGAGCCTCACCAAGTATGGATTGTGACTGCACAGCGTGATGATGTTCGCAAAGAGATAGTGTCATTAATAATTTCCAATACTTGGCGCTCGCCGTTAATTATTACCCCTATTATGGTCTTTTTTATGTTAGTGCTGACCTACTTTTTATTTAAACCGGTTAAATTATTAGAACGACATTTAGATAACCGCTCGGCCCAAGACCTAACCCCTATTAATTTCACTTTACCGACAGAGTTAGCGTCAACGCAAAAAGCCCTTAATAGCTACTTACTGCGCATTAGCGAGACTATTATCCGTGAACGTCGTTTTAGTGCCGATGCCGCCCATGAACTGAAAACCCCATTAGCGATAATAAAATTACACAGTGATGGATTAAGTGACGTGTTGACGACTCAAACTGCAGAGGTTCAGCAAGCAACATTGCCGTATATCGAAGCCATAGGTGAGGGCGTAAACCGCATTAACCATACCGTTGAGCAACTATTGCTGTTATCGCGCGTGGATGCGATTGAGGCAATAAATAAAATCGATTGTAAGCTGCAAGATATTATTGAAAATGTGATAAACCAGCTAGTACACGTCATTGCCGATTACGAGTGGTATATCATTGTACCTAAAGATATGAGCATCAATGCCGATCCATTTTATATCGAATTGGTACTAAAAAATATTATCGAAAATGCCTGTAAATATAGCCCTAAAGAGTCACTGATTACCATTAAGGTAACTCAGGATGAGCAACAGACGATGATTTGTGTGCTTGATCAAGGACGGGGTATGTCTGAAGAGGAAATCAGCTTAGCCAAAAACCGTTTTTATCGAGTAGATGAAAACGCTTCACAAGGTGCCGGTTTAGGCTTGTCTATTTGTCAGCATATTATCAGTTTACATCATGGTGAACTGACTTTTAGCCGCGTAGAACCTCATGGCTTGAATGTTTGCGTTGTATTACCCCATGCTCAAATTTAGCAAAAATAGTGGCGATTTTTAATTTTACATAAAAAAAACAACATGAGAGGCAAGTTCCGCTCATGTTGTTTTGTGTTCTAGCTAGCTTATTGTTAACTGCTTGCTATCTTTCTCTTGATGGTCTTTCTTTTGACTGTTTTTCTCTTGAAGGTCCAGCATCTCTTGATTGGCTTGCATTACGTGATGATGCATTATCACGTTGTTGACTCATTGATCGCGAAGCTTGCTGAGGCGTTGACCGAGTTGATTCGCGAACTTGCTGTTTTTGTGGTTCGTTCCTGCTTATTTGTTTTACTTGCTGTTGTGGATTGCGCATAGCGTTTACTTGCGGCTCACGTGTTTTTTCAACTCGGGTGTTACGTTGAGCTTGATGTAATTCTTGAGTGCGCGGCTTGCTTGTCACATTAGCCACAGGTTTTGCCTCATATTTAGACCTTGTTTGGGCCACATCGCTCTGGCGACTGTAGTTTGACTTCATCGGTTCACCTTTACGCTCAAACGACTTTACCTGCGTTGCTGGCTGACGTTGCTGACTTAGCTCGCGCTTTAGTTGGCTGCTTCTGTGCTCTATCGGCTCATTACGGCTCACGCTTCTTACCGTTGATTTTTCGCTACGCTTATCCTGCTTATTGCTATGGTTTACTTCTTTACGCTGATCATTGACCTTGGTTGAGTAATGACGAGGCTCATTGGCTTGCTGGCGTTTAGGTTCGCGTGAATAACTTACCTGCTTGTTACGCTTTTCATAATGGCCATTATAACGTTTGCTGATCGCTTGGCTGTGGTAAGCCACACCTTTACGATGCTTAGGCTTATGTTGCCAATGCTGTACACCTTGGCTGTAACTAATTTTCCGTGGTGTGTAGTAACGGTAGTTTTGATGTACTGGTACTGCAATTACGCGACGGTCATGCCAATGAAAGCTACTAAAAAAGAAGTTAAAGCTAATGCGTACACCACTGTCCCAGTAAATCGCGTTGTGGTTAGGGCGATAATGTACATAAGCTGGCGCATGCCAATAAACGGGTGGATAACGATTCCAGCGCCAATTGCCATAAACGATACGGCTGTCGTAATAAGGCACGTAAACAATTTCTGGACGAACTGATTCAATAATAATTCGGCGCTCAACTCGCGACACTTTCACTTGCTCAAGATCGGCTAAATTATTAGCTTCATCAGCTTGCTGTCTTAAGGATTGAATCGTGTCTAGCATACGTCCTTCATCTTGCAAAAAGGCATCGCCTACGCTTTGAGTCCACGCTAAATCATCATTTAAACGTTGCAATACATTAGGAAACGCTACCAAAGCTTTGACGCTTGGGTCCCAGTCTTGCGACTCAACCTCGGTCATAATTTGGTTGGTATCGCGGTTACCTTGGTTTGATAACCAGCGTTTGGCTTGAACAATTTCTAATGGATAGGTTGACGCAATTAGTATGTGGGTTAATAAACTGTCTGGATACAGCGCAATTGGTGCGAGCATTTGTGCCAACTCAGCATCACTCACCACATCATCTTCTGCTGCGGTATAAGTGTATGAATTAGTTGGTTGCGCCGCTTGCACATTGGTTAATGGCATACAGACCAAGGCTAAGGCGAGTAATGCCTGAGCGGGTACGTGAATGGCTTTTTTCATGTTATCTCCAGCGTCATAGATGACTGTTAGGTTCATCATAACGAGCCGAAGATGAACGTAAGCTGAAAGCTAATAACTGAATTAATACGCTAGAACTATGCGAGGAGTAAGTAAAAGGATGAAGATAGAGAAATAAATTAAACAAATAATGTGTAGCGGTGATCTAAAGCAGGCATTTACTGTTGGAAAATAAACTCAAATTTGGCGCCACCCAATGATGCAGATTCACCAACCGTAAGTTTGCCGTGATAACTGTCGACAAGGTCTCTGACGATTGCCAGTCCTATCCCGTGGCCTTGAGTATAAGTGTCTGCACGGATCCCACGTTCAAAAATATGTTGCTGTTTATCTTTAGGAATACCTTCACCATCATCTTCAATCGTCATGCACAGCTGATTTTCTTGCTGTATAAGGGTTAACGTTATTTTTGTTTTAGCGGCTTTACAGGCATTGTCGAGCACATTGCCAAGCATTTCTGTTAAGTCTGCTTCATCACCTTTAAAGCGGGCTTGTTTGTCGGGGTGATACTCAATGGTGAGGTTTTGATGTTGGTATATCTTACTTAAGGTTCTGACTAATTTAACGGCAACACTATCAACATTAACTCCTAAATGCCAAGCACTACCAGCCGCGCTTTGTGCGCGCTTTAACTGATAGGCAATAATTTGGTTGATGCGGTTAATTTGCTCCATCGAGGCTTCGCTTAAATCAGCTTGAGTTTGGATTACCGCTAAAGGTGTTTTTAAACTATGGGCTAAATCGGCTAAAGCATTGCGGTAGCGTTTACGCTGGTTTTGTTCGGTTTGTAATAAGGTATTTAACTGCTGAGCGACTTTTTGCAGTTCCACAGGGTAGCGGGTACTTAGCTGCATCGATGTGCCTTGTTCTACTGCACTGAGTTCTTGGCTAAATTGACCTAAAGGCTTGAGGGTCCATAGCAACCAACTTAGCTGCACGATAACTAATAAAGCGGTTAACACCAATAACCAAGTCCATAAGGTGTTAGAAAACTTTTGGATTTGTTGTAGGTATTCGTGTTGGTTTTTTATAATGTGCAGCGTCATGGTAAAAGGTTGTTCGCTAGTGGCAAAACTCACGCTAAAACTGTATATCAACTGCGGTTTGTCATTAATTAGTATCGAGTCGAATGTATTTCTACCGGTTGCGGGTTTAGGTAAGTTAATGGGCGTGTTGAGGCCGAGAAATGAGTTTGAGGTCCACAGTAGCTGGTTATCTTTAGTGGTGATTAACGCATAAAGACCTGAACCAATCACATTGAATTGGTTTTCAAGTAAATGAGACGGCATTTGTAATTGGTTATCTTCTACTTCAGCCATGGCTAAAACAGAATAAACATAGGCTTTTAACTGGTTTTTTGCAGAAACATTAATTTGGGTTTCAAAGGCGTTGTTAACGGTCATGCCGATAATGGGCAATAACACCAATATCAGTAATAAGGCACTGACCACAATGCGGACTTTAAGCGAGCTGAGTAGTTTACGCATCTGGGTCTAACTGTCTCAGTCGATAACCTTGACCACGCAGTGTTTCAATTAATTGATATTGATTATCGGGGTCGAGTTTTTTACGTAAACGACGGATAAACACTTCAATCACATTGGAGTCTAAATCAAAATCCTGGTCATAAATATGTTCGATTAAACTGCTTTTTGAATGTACCGATCCTGGGTGCAGCATTAGGTATTCAAATAGCTTGTATTCAGAACCGCTAAGGTTAATTATTTGCAGGCTTTTTTTAATTTCTAAACTGCGAGTATTAATACTAAAGGGGCCATTTTGAATCACTGGGCTGGCTTTACCTGCGGAGCGGCGAATTAATGCATTAATTCGTGCGACAAGTTCTTCTAGCTGAAACGGCTTACTTAAGTAATCGTCTGCGCCAGCATCTAAACCAACCACTTTATCTTGCCAACTGTCTCGGGCAGTTAAAATAATGATGGGGTAGGTAATGTCTTGTTCACGTAATTGACTAATTAATGACAAGCCATCCAGCTTAGGTAAACCCACATCGATAATGGCGACATCGTATTGATATTCTTGAGCTTGAAATAAGCCTTCTTCACCATCGCTGGCGACATCAACAGTATATTGAGCGTCGATAAGGTGCTGTTTGATATTTGCTTGTAAGGCTAAATCGTCTTCGACCAGTAATAATCTCATGAACTAGTTCCTTGTAACCGAGCCATTGGTGGCATCGACTAACACATAAAAAATGACTCCATCATTAGTGAGTAATTTAATCCGATAACCAGGATGTCCATTGACGTTAGCGGACTGCACTTTTAATACTTTGCCCGAATAACTCCGCTGAGCCATTTGTACTGCTTGTTGAGCGCTACTGACCACTAAATTGTTGTTCTGCTGGTTATTGTTTTGACGATTATTATTAGGACCAGGGGAGAACTGAGCACTTGCAGAAGAATGTAATGCAGCAGCATAGGACGGCACTGAGCACGTTAGTGACAGTAACGCTAACATTAGGCCTAACATGGTGGCATTTACGTTGAGCATACGCTGCATATTGTGTTCCCTAATAACCTCATTATTGCCAGTGTAAAAGATCCCTTTCTATATAGAAACATCTACTTAACCTAATTGAGTAAATAGCCGTAAGCGAAAGATAAACGCCCGTAAAATATCGCTAAATACAAATGTGTCGATGATTTGTCTTAGCAGTATAGGGTATGCAGATGAACATTAACTGAATGGTTTTGGCTTATGCTCAGTTTTCGTGGCATTGAATTAAACAGTGGTGCTAATGGGAAGCGTCAATGGAAAATCAGACTGGTTGCTATGTTCAGCTTACGTTCATTTTGATTAGGGTTAAATGGCCTCAATATCAAGACTGTGAGGAACTAACATGAAACATAATACTGCCAAGACAGCTAACCTATCGACAATCAATACTCATCTAAAATGGGGCGTAAGTTTATGTGTTGCTAGTGCGCTCTGGTTAAGTTCGCCAACAGTACAAGGCGCCGAGCGGATATCTGAACAAGGTTTTGGAACATATAGCCAAGCAAGAGTCATTAATTCGCAAACGCCAGAAACTGAAGCGGACAAGCAGGCTAGGGTGAACGCTTTACATGATCAAGTTAAGTTGCAAAGCAGCGTAGAAACGCTGAACAAAAAGGTCACCCGTGAGCAAGTGTTGGCCAAAAATCAAAAAGCGGCCGCAACAACGGCAAACCAGCAACAACGTGCATTGGCGCAGCAAAATCAAGTTGTTTATTACGATTTCTCTTTCTATGGTGCAGAGTCAGTTTTATTTGATGACTATGATTATGATGGTTTTTATCAAACTTTTAGTGTGACCTTTGATGCCGATATTAGTAGCAGCGCAGGCGACATTCAGGCTGATGTATTTGCCGAATTATATTTAAGCCAAGATGGTGGACCGTGGATCCATTATTACTCTACCGACGTATTCACTCTTCACGCAGATTCTAGCAATGATGATTACGAAGTGCTGACTACGTTAGCCAGTGGTTATCAAGCCGATCATTATGATGTATTGATCGATCTGTATGAGCTAGGTTATGCCGATCCGGTCGCGACAATAAGTAGTGATGAGTCAAATGCCTTATATGCTTTGCCACTTGAAAGTAGCGATCGTGATGCGGTTTATGTGGAAGAGGTATATATCGAAACTGAACATTCTGGCGGGGCGTTATCTTGGTTAAGTATAGGTCTGCTCGCTGGCGTTTTTGGATTTCGTAGACGTTTGATTAATAAAATATAACGTAAGTTTTATGCTTCTATTCCTTAGAACTACGTTAGAATGATTATTTTTGATTTTGTCAGTTTTACTTATCCATTTGGGATAAGTAGTTAGGAGTGCGTATGTTAATAAAGTTAAATGCATCATTGTTATGCAGTTCATTAATCGGTTCGGCGCTGTTGTTATCTGGTTGTCAATTACCTAATCCTTATACGGGCGAATCAGAAAACTCTAAAGCGACAAATGGCGCTATTATCGGTGGCCTTTCTGGTGCTGCTATTGGTGTACTTTCGTCAAGCAAAAGCGATCGCGGTAAAGGTGCATTAATTGGTGCAGCATCGGGTGCAGCTGTTGGCGGTGGTATTGGTTATTACATGGATGTGCAAGAAGCTGAATTACGTAAACAGTTAAAATCTACTGGCGTGAGCGTAACGCGTAACGGTGACAACATTGTACTGAATATGCCTAATGAAGTGACCTTCGCAGTTGATCAAACTGTATTAAGTTCACGCGCTAAATCAGTATTAAACAGCGTTGTATTAGTTGCCAAAGAATATGATGACACTCATTTAAATGTGATTGGTTATACCGACAGTTCGGGTTCAGATTCTTACAACTTGCGTTTGTCACAAGTGCGAGCAAGTGAAGTTGCGCAATATATGACTAGCCAGAAAGTCAGCGGTTCACGCGTGTCTTCTACTGGTATGGGCGAGTCAAGTCCAATAGCGAGCAACTCTACTGAGGAAGGCCGTTCGCAAAATCGTCGTGTAGAAATTGTATTAACGCCAACGGGTAAGTAGTTTTAGCCGTGAGTGTGATTAACAAGCGATGCTTGTTGATCTTTAAATAAAAAAGCCATCGAAAGATGGCTTTTTTATTTAACCGATAACGGAGTTAGTGAACAATAATCTAGATGACTACATGTATTTGGCACAGATAATTTGGTATATATGGATGGTAAGTGATCTAAATAACAAGCATACATAATCGATAATCTATTTGTTTCACGCTAGGTCCTTTAGCAATATTTTTTCATCGAGTTCATGCTCGTTATTTGGTTGAGATATCTGTCACTGTCGAGGTTATTTTACCTTGCTTTAATCGGGTGTGGATCACATCACCATTGCGTAATTGGTTAGCATTTTCAACTACATGTTCATTGGTACTTGTGATTGAATAACCGCGACTCAAGGTTGCCAGTGGGCTGACGGTGTCAAGTTTATGTGCGGCTTGTGCAACTCGTGATTCAGCTTGTTTAAAATAATCTTTACTCGCGTCGTTAAAACGTTCAATTAAATATCCAAGACGCTGTTTTTCTAAGATTAAGGTATTAATTGGTGAACGTTGTTGCAAACTATTATGTAATTGCTGGTGGCGCAAAGTTAAGTGACTCAGTTTATGCTTTAAGGCATTTTCTAAGCGCATTTGCATTTCGTCAAACCGTTGTTCAAATTGTTGCAGTTTACGTTGCGGCTCATGGCGTTGAAGTTGGTGAGATAACTGAGTTAATCGTCCATACTGCTGCAATTGGTAATGTTTCATGCCCTGCTGCAAACGCGATAACAAGAGCAGCAGCTTTTCTGCTTTATTGCCTTTGTCTTTTGACAGTAACTCTGCGCCGGCTGATGGCGTTGGGGCGCGAACGTCCGCCACATAATCACAGATAGTGGTATCAATTTCATGGCCTACAGCACTAACAACAGGCAATGCACTGTTGTAAATCTCATTGGCTAAATGTTCGCTGTTGAAACACCATAAATCTTCTAACGAACCACCACCACGGGTAAGCAACAGCACATCAACTTCCATGCGTTGATTGGCAGTGACAATTGCTTGGCAAATTAATTGGCTGGCTGTAGCACCTTGAACTTGAGTTGGGTACACAATCACTTCGATTGAGGGATCTCGGCGTGCTAATACATGTAATATATCTCGCAGAGCAGCGCCTGTTGCTGATGTGATAACACCAATTCTTTGGATATTGTTTGGAATAGGGCGTTTGGTTTCTAGGGCAAATAAGCCTTCAGCGGCCAATTTTAGCTTTAAGGCTTCAAATTCCTGTGCTAGCAGTCCGTCACCTGCAGGCAACATTGACTCAAGTAGTAGCTGATAATCGCCACGAGGCTCGTAAACACTGATGGCGCCTTTAATTAGTACTTGTTGACCATTAACGGGTTTAAAGCGCACAGATTGATTACGGCCCTTAAACATGGCGCAGCGAACTTGCGAATGAGCGTCTTTTAACGTGAGGTACCAATGCCCTGAACTTGGGGCCGAAAAGTTTGATATTTCACCATTTAGCCAAATTTTGCCAATTTGACCTTCAAGAATATGCCTCACTTCGCTATTTAATTGCGAAACACTATAAACATTGTTTTTTGTGGCACTCATGAGAGTTCTCATTCTAACGTTAATAAAAATCTATTTTCCATTTACCAACTGCAATATGCAAGGTATAATCTCGCCGCAATATTTCACCCAAAATCCTACTTACTAGGGAGATGTTGCCATGCTACGTTTACTGAAAGATGCACTAACCTTTGATGATGTGTTGTTGGTTCCTGCCCACTCGACCGTACTCCCTAATACCGCAGTTCTTAAAACTCGTTTAACCAATAAAATCGAATTAAATATTCCACTTGTGTCTGCTGCTATGGACACTGTGACTGAGTCTCGTCTTGCGATCGCGATGGCGCAAGAAGGTGGTTTAGGATTTATTCATAAAAACATGAGTATTGAGCAACAAGCCGAAGAAGTCCGTAAAGTTAAAAGTTATGAAGCCGGTATTGTTCAAGACCCCGTTACTGTTACGCCTACCACAAGCTTAACTGATTTACGTTTATTAACTGAACATAATGGTTTTGCTGGTTACCCTGTAGTGAATGATGCACACGAACTTGTGGGTATTATTACAGGCCGTGACGTGCGTTTTGTGACTGATTGGAGCAAAACCGTTGCCGACATGATGACCCCAAAAGATCGTCTAGTCACAGTAACTGAAGGTACTAAGTTAGATGAAGTACAAAAACTAATGCATTCTCATCGTATTGAGAAAGTCTTAGTGGTTGATAAAAACTTTAAACTTAAAGGCTTAGTCACCGTTAAAGATTTCGAAAAAGCTGAACGCAAACCAAACGCATGTAAAGACGAATTAGGTCGTTTACGTGTGGGCGCTGCAGTTGGCGCGGGTCCTGGCAATGAAGAGCGTGTAGACGCGCTCGTAAAAGCCGGTGTTGACGTGTTATTGATTGACTCATCACATGGTCACTCAGAAGGCGTATTGCAGCGTATTCGTGACACTAGAGCCAAATACCCTGATTTACAAATTGTTGGCGGCAACGTTGCCACTGCATCTGGTGCAATTGCGCTAGTTGAAGCGGGCGTTAACGCCGTTAAAGTCGGTATCGGCCCTGGTTCAATTTGTACCACTCGTATTGTAACGGGTGTCGGTGTCCCACAAATCACTGCGGTATCTGATGCTGCCGAAGCAGTACTCGCCTTAGGCATTCCTGTTATTGCTGATGGCGGTATTCGTTTTTCTGGCGACTTAGCTAAAGCATTAGCTGCAGGTGCATCATGCATCATGGCGGGTTCTATGTTTGCTGGTACTGAAGAAGCGCCGGGTGAAACTGAACTTTACCAAGGTCGTGCTTATAAATCTTACCGTGGTATGGGATCTCTGGGCGCTATGGGCCAAACCCAAGGTTCATCTGACCGTTACTTCCAAAGCGATAACGCTGCTGACAAGCTAGTACCTGAAGGTGTTGAAGGTCGCGTGCCGTACAAAGGTAAGTTGAAAGAGATCATTCACCAACACATGGGCGGCTTGCGTTCATGCATGGGCTTAACCGGTTGTGCCACAATTAAAGAGTTAAATGATAAAGCACAGTTTGTAAGAGTGACTTCAGCAGGTATGGGTGAGTCACACGTTCATGACGTGACCATTACCAAAGAAGCACCAAACTATCGTTCATAATTACGATAAGGGCGACGTTATGTCGCCCTCGTTTTATTAGCGTTAATTTGCCCGCATCAATTGGATGCGAGTTATTACACTTAATTAATATGTAAAGGTTATTCATGAGTAATATTCACGATCATAAGATTCTAATCCTCGATTTTGGTTCTCAGTACACTCAACTTATTGCGCGTCGTATCCGTGAAATTGGTGTGTATTGTGAGTTATGGGCGTGGGATGTGAGCGAAGCGCAAATTCGTGAGTTTGCCCCAAATGGTATTATTTTAGCCGGTGGCCCTGAAAGTGTCACAGCAGACAATTCACCACGTGCCCCTGAGTATGTATTTACTGCTGGTGTACCGGTATTGGGTATTTGTTACGGCATGCAAACCATGTCAGAGCAGCTGGGTGGCAAAGTGATTCAAGGCGTGGGCGAAGGTGAGTTTGGTTACGCACAAATTGAATTGCAAACCACATCAGCTTTGTTTAAAAGCATTGAAGATGCAGTTAGCGAAGAAGGCAAACCTTTGCTTGATGTGTGGATGAGCCACGGCGATAAAGTGTCTGCTATCCCTGAAGGTTTTGTGACCGTAGCGAAAACCGCCACTTGTCCGTTTGCTGCGATGGCGAATGAAGAGAAAGGTTTTTACGGCGTACAGTTTCACCCAGAAGTGACGCATACTCGCCAAGGTCAGCGTATGCTAGAGCATTTCGCGCTAGACATTTGTGGCTGTAAAGCCAATTGGAAGCCGTCATCAATTATTGAAGATGCTATTGAGCGTTTAAAAAAGCAAATTGGTGATGACGAAGTTATTCTGGGTTTATCTGGCGGGGTAGATTCATCGGTTGTGGCGATGTTATTACATCGTGCGATTGGCGATAAACTAACGTGTGTGTTTGTTGATAACGGTTTATTACGTTTGAATGAAGCCGATCAAGTATTAGAAATGTTTGGCGATCATTTTGGACTCAAAATTGTTCACGTCGATGCTGAAAACCGTTTCTTAGATGCGATGGCTGGCGAAGCAGAACCAGAAGCCAAACGTAAAATTATTGGCCGTGTGTTTGTTGAGATTTTCGACGAAGAATCAAAGAAATGCGCTAATGCTAAATGGCTAGCTCAAGGCACTATTTATCCTGATGTTATTGAATCAGCGGGCAGTGCAACGGGTAAAGCGCATGTGATTAAGTCGCACCACAATGTTGGCGGTTTACCTGCCGATATGAAGATGGGTTTAGTTGAACCACTACGTGAGTTATTTAAAGATGAAGTGCGTAAAATTGGTTTAGAGTTAGGCCTGCCTTACAACATGCTTTATCGTCATCCGTTCCCAGGACCAGGTCTTGGTGTTCGTGTACTTGGCGAAGTGAGAAAAGAGTATTGTGATTTATTACGTAGCGCTGATGCTATCTTTATTGAAGAACTGCACAAAGCGGATTTGTACAATAAAGTGAGCCAAGCATTTACCGTTTTCTTACCTGTTCGTTCGGTAGGTGTAATGGGTGATGGTCGTAAGTATGATTGGGTTGTATCGCTGCGTGCGGTAGAAACTATCGACTTTATGACTGCGCATTGGGCACATTTACCATATGATTTCTTAGGTCGCGTGTCGAACCGCATTATCAATGAAGTCGATGGTATTTCACGTGTGGTTTATGATATTTCAGGCAAGCCTCCAGCAACAATTGAATGGGAATAACGCAGTAGCGTGACACCTAGTTTGAAATAAAAAGACGCTGCGGCGTCTTTTTTATTTGTTAGAATAGCCGCGTATGACAATTACCTAGGTTTTTTAGAGTGACAGACACCCCAAAAGCTCACGTTTCCACCAATACTTGCCCACTTTCTGATGCGCGCAATGATAAATCGAATCAGCTTCAGCGTACCATTGATGAAAAGTGGATGCGTTTAGCGATGCAACTTGCCGAGCAAGCCGAGCTAAAAGGCGAAGTTCCAGTGGGTGCAGTGCTGGTTAAAGACGATGTGTTAATTGCCAGTGGTTGCAATTTAAGCATTGTAAATCATGACCCAACGGCTCACGCCGAGATGGAATGTATTCGTCAAGCGGGCAAGGTATTAGAGAATTATCGTATGCTCGACACCACCTTATATGTCACGTTAGAACCCTGCACTATGTGCGCGGGAGCTATGGTGCACAGTCGTATTGCGCGGGTTGTGTATGGTGCAGATGACCTAAAAACTGGCGCGGCAGGAAGTGTGATTAATTTATTGCAACACCCAGTTTTTAACCATCAGCTTGACGTTAGTTCAGGTGTGTTGGCGGCAGAATGCGGGGCGCAGTTAAGTGCATTTTTTCAGCGACGTAGGGCAGAAAAAAAAGCACTCAAACAGTTAGCTAAAAAATAGACTGATTGAGTGGCTTGTTTTATGTGGTTATCGTGAGATTAACTTTCTGTTTGTGACAATAAAAAATGAGCTCTTTGACGATTTTGAATGCGGCTTTTATGTACTTTAAGCATGACGCGACGACGTGAAATGGTATTGCTTATAGATTTTCTTCTCATACCGTGATCCCTTTAAATTGGCTAACCTCACCGAGGTTACTGATAAATAGCATGTTTTAGTTGTATGCTTTTTAACGATAAATTCAAATGTATCTTACCCTATATTGGTGACAATTATCGGTCAGGTTTATGACGATAAACGCTCGCGCACAAAAATTATTGAGTTGATTCGTGGATATTGGTTGAAACGTCTTCTGCAATCACTTCAACTTGGTCCTTATCTTCGATAACCTCCATTGTTTTGGTTTGATTATCTATCCAAACCAACGTGTCATAGTAACGGCGAATACTGTCAACATAATGAACAGCTTCGCTACCACGAGCATAGCCATATCGAGTTTGTTTATAATATTTTGATTGTTGCAGTAAAGGTAATACTTTTTTGACGTCACGCCATGCGCTGGGATCCATTCCCATTGATTCCGTTAATCGTCGTGCATCTTCAACATGGCCTAAACCGATATTATAAGAGGCTAATGCGAACCATATCCGTTGAGCTTCAGAGATAGATTCAGGCAATCTCTCCATCATGTCTTTTAAATAAAATGCGCCACCACGTATGCTTTGTTCTGCGTCTAAACGATCATCTACACCAACATAAGCCGCCGTAGGCTGAGTTAGCATCATCATACCTCTCACTCCAGTTGCTGAACGAGCACTTGGGTTCCAATGTGACTCTTGATAACTGGCAGCAGCTAATTTACGCCAATCTAACTCTCCTGAATACTGCTCGAAAAAACTGCGGTATTCGGGGAGAATATTATCAATTGCGCGGATAAAGGCTCGAGTATCAACATAATCAAAACGTTTTACATGGCCAAAATACTTCTCGTTTAAATGCTCCAACGTTCCGGCACGTCTTTCTTTATGCCAAAAAGCCAATAGTTTACTCATTAAGCGATCGCTGTTATTAGGCGGTAATAGCCACACCACTTCGACTTTCTCTTCTAAAATCATCCCTGCACGTAGTTCAGGTAGAAAACGCTGATTAATCAATAAACTATTCGAATCTGAAATGGTGTAGTTCAATTCACCGTTGGCAATTAGTGCAAACAGTTCTTCATTGTCTTTGTCGTTGACTTGATTCCACAACAACTCAGGATAGTCTTTTTGTAACTTGGTTAAGGTATTGACCGACGATGAGTTGGCCATGACAGTAATTTCGCCTGACAAAGCGCCAATGTCTTTAGGTTCAGGTGTACCTTCCTTATAAACCAACACTTGATTGACTTTATATAAGGTAGGCCCAAGTTTAAATTGTTGACTGCGATTAGGTGTCTTAGCGATACCTGCAGCAATAATATCAATTTTGTTTTCTTTTAATGCGGCAAATAATTGCTTGCGATTGGTATAAGGGATCATCTCTAGCGGAACGGCTAAATAGTCGGCAAAACGCTGCGCCATTTCAAAGTCGAATCCGCTCTCACCCTCGCCAGAGTTAAGGTAAATCTGTGGGCCATATAATGTCCCTACCTTTAATACGGTACGCGCAGGTGCAGATGCAGCGATATCAACTTGCTGAATATCTATAGGTTGACAGGAAGATAATATCCCGCAAAGTAAAATAATGAATAAGGTTTTGATCATATTTATTAACTGGTTATCTTAAGTTGTTTCGTTAGGGTCACGAGAGTAAAACGTAATAAACGAATGTAATACCGGTTGAATAGCCTTTAAATATGTAGGGGTTAGCATTTTTTTTTACTTACTTTATCAGGAGTTTTCCTAAACGCCTATAGTTGGACAAATAAGCAGCATTTGATGGTTGTTTTTTGTTAAAAGGTAAAGTGATCATGTTATTCACTTTAGCATTACTTGAGTGGGATATTTTCCTTATCAGGAAACACTGTTTTCATCGGTGCTTGCAGGTGATTTGTAGTGTGCAATTCCCTATAATAGCGCCAATTCTGATCCTCCTATATTATAAGGTGAATAGACGTGATGGAAATCATTCGCGGAGCCCCAGCACTATCTGCATTTAGAGTTCAAAAACTCATGGAGGCTTGCGAAAACGCAGCGCTTCCTGTTTCTCAAATTTATGCTGAATATGTACATTTAGTCAATTTGAGTGAACCACTAGATGATAATGAACGTCTACAGTTAGAAACTATTCTTACTTATGGCCCAGCTATTGAGTCTCATGCCCCACAAGGCACTCTACTGTTTGTTACTCCTCGTCCTGGCACTATTTCTCCTTGGTCTTCTAAAGCAACTGATATTGCCCATAACTGTGGTTTAGGCAAAGTTAACCGCCTTGAACGTGGTATTGCTTATTATGTTGAAGTGTCAGTATTAACCGCAGAACAACAAAAACTACTGCAAGGTTTATTGCATGACCGCATGGTCGAAGTCATGTTGCCAGCGTTTGAAGCGGCTGAAATATTATTTGCTCGCACAGAACCTGCAAAATTTAGCAGTGTGAATATTCTTGCTGAAGGCCGCCGCGCGTTAGAAGTGGCCAACATTAAGCTCGGCTTAGCCCTTGCCGATGATGAAATTGACTATTTAATTGAAAACTTTGTACGTTTAAAGCGTAACCCGAACGACATCGAGTTAATGATGTTTGCTCAAGCAAACTCGGAACATTGTCGCCACAAAATTTTCAATGCAGATTGGACAATCGATGGCGAAGTGCAGCCAAAATCATTGTTCAAAATGATTAAAAACACGTTTGAAGTGACACCTGATTACGTGTTGTCAGCTTACAAAGATAATGCCGCTGTGATGACGGGTCCGGTAGCGGGTCGTTTTTTCCCTGATCCAGATGGTGTTTATAACTATCACACCGAACCAATGCATATATTGATGAAAGTTGAAACTCATAATCATCCTACTGCTATTAGCCCATATCCAGGGGCTGCTACTGGTTCTGGTGGTGAAATTCGCGATGAGGGCGCTACTGGCCGAGGTTCTAAACCTAAAGCGGGTTTATCTGGTTTTACTGTTTCTAACTTAAAAATTCCTGGTTTTGTACAACCATGGGAAGGGGATTACGGTAAGCCAGATCGTATCGTCACACCGTTAGAAATTATGCTCGAAGGCCCGCTTGGCGGCGCAGCATTTAACAACGAATTTGGTCGTCCTGCCATTACCGGTTATTTCCGCACCTTTGAACAATTAGTGTCTAGCCATAATGGTGTTGAAGTACGTGGTTATCATAAGCCGATTATGATTGCGGGTGGCTTAGGCAATATCCGTGAAGATCATGTTCAAAAAGGTGAGATTACCGTTGGTGCTAAGCTAATTGTGCTTGGTGGACCGGCAATGAACATTGGCTTAGGTGGCGGTGCAGCATCATCTATGGCGTCAGGTCAGTCTAGCGAAGATTTAGATTTTGCTTCTGTACAACGCGAAAACCCAGAAATGGAACGTCGTTGTCAGGAAGTGATCGACCGCTGCTGGCAGTTAGGCGACACCAACCCAATTCAGTTTATTCACGATGTGGGCGCAGGCGGATTATCCAATGCGTTCCCTGAATTAGTTAATGATGCTGATCGCGGCGGGGTATTCAATTTACGTAATGTTCCCTCTGACGAACCCGGCATGAGCCCGCTTGAAATTTGGTGTAACGAATCACAAGAGCGTTATGTGTTATCGGTTGCGCCAGAGAACTTACAACAGTTTGCCGATATTTGTGCTCGTGAACGTGCCCCATTTGCCGTGGTTGGGGAAGCGACAGCAGAGATGCATTTAACGCTTGCCGACAGTCACTTTAACAACAAGCCAATTGATTTGCCGCTTGAAGTATTATTAGGTAAAGCGCCTAAAATGAGCCGTGATGTGGTGACTGCAAAAGCAATATCGCCAGCGTTAGATCAAACTAAGATTGAACTAAATGAAGCCGTTAAGCGCATTTTAACCTTGCCAACAGTGGCAGACAAAAGCTTCCTTATCACCATTGGTGACCGCTCTGTCACTGGTTTAGTTAATCGCGACCAAATGGTGGGTCCATGGCAGATTCCAGTTGCCGACTGTGCGGTAACCGCATCAAGTTATGACAGCTATTGCGGTGAAGCAATGTCGATGGGTGAGCGTACCCCGTTAGCCTTACTCGACTTTGACGCCTCTGCTCGTATGGCTGTTGCTGAATCGATTATGAACATTGCCGGTACTGATATTGGCTCGTTCAAGCGCATTAAACTTTCTGCTAACTGGATGTCGCCAGCGGGTCACCCAGGTGAAGATGCGGGTTTATACCAAGCAGTTAAAGCGATTGGTGAAGACCTTTGTCCAGAACTCGGTATCACGATTCCTGTTGGCAAAGACTCCATGTCGATGAAAACCGCATGGGATGATAACGGTACCCAAAAAACCGTCACATCGCCGATGTCGTTAGTTATTACCGCCTTTGGTGTGGTGCAAGACATTCGTAAAACGGTAACTCCACAACTTCGCAGTGATAAAGGTGACAGTGCTTTATTAATGCTGGACCTAAGCAATGGCCAAAACCGTTTAGGCGGTTCTTGTTTAGCGCAGGTTTACAGTGAGTTAGGTGACATTTCACCAACATTGGATAAAACCGCTAACTTAGCAGGATTCTTTGAAGTGATGCAGCTGTTAGTCGCCGAGCAAGCGGTTATGGCTTATCACGATCGTAGTGACGGTGGTTTATTTACCACCTTAGTGGAAATGGCCTTTGCCGGTAATACCGGGTTAACGATTGATTTAGCCAGCTTGAATGGTACTGATTTAGAACGTTTATTTAACGAAGAACTCGGTGCCGTAATTCAAGTCAGTGCTGCTGACGCTAAAGGCATTGCCGCGAAATTTGAAGCTAAAGGCGTAACGTGTCATCACATCGGTGGCTTGCAAACGGCAGACAAAATTAGCATTAATGACGGCGAGCGAGTGATATTTGCTGACAGTCGTACTGCACTGCGTACCTTATGGTCAGAAACAACCTATCGTATGCAAGCGCTGCGTGATAACCCTGAATGTGCGCGTGAAGAGTTTGAGCTTAAACAACAAGCAGATGCGCCAGGATTAACGGTTAAATTGGGCTTTAATCCAAGTGAAGATGTGGCTGCACCTTATATTCTTAAAGGTGTTGCACCAAAAATGGCTATTTTACGTGAGCAGGGCGTTAACTCTCATGTTGAAATGGCAGCCGCTTTCGATCGTGCCGGTTTTGAGAGCCGCGACGTGCACATGTCGGACATCTTATCTGGACGTATTAACCTTGAAGAGTTCCAAGGCCTAGTGGCTTGTGGCGGATTCTCTTACGGTGACGTGTTAGGTGCTGGTGAAGGTTGGGCTAAATCGATTTTGTTTAATGATCGTGCCCGCGATGAGTTTAGTCGTTTCTTCGAACGGGATTCAAGCATCGCCCTTGGCGTGTGTAATGGTTGTCAGATGTTATCTAACCTGAAAGAAATTATTCCAGGAAGTGAGCATTGGCCACGCTTTGTACGTAACCGCTCGGAGCGTTTTGAAGCTAGATTTAGTTTGGTTGAAGTACAACAAAACCCATCGGTATTTTTTGAAGGTATGGTCGGTTCTCGTATGCCTATCGCCGTATCGCATGGTGAAGGCTTAGTGGAATTTGCAAATGCTCAAGCGCTAGCAAATGCAGAAGCATCAGGCACTATTGCACTGCGTTATGTTGATGGTCATGGTCAAATTGCCACCCAGTACCCAGAAAATCCAAATGGTTCAGCTAATGGCTTAACCGGTATTTGTACCACTGATGGTCGTGTGACAATTATGATGCCGCATCCTGAGCGTGTATTTAGAACCGTTGCCAATTCATGGCATCCAGATAATTGGGGTGAAGATAGCCCATGGATGCGTATGTTCCGTAATGCACGAGTGAAGATTGGTTAATAGTAAGTTAAGTACTTAGTTCAGCTAAAGCACTTGATTTAGTTAACCTGAACTCGGGATAACAAACGCCTCTCAAACAGCCCTTTGCCTTGCTAACGGTGTTGAATTAACTTGCAATAGACCCGCTATTGACGCGTCAATTCACCTTGTTAGTAAAACAAATGACAAGTTTGATAGTGATAAATGTCTAAGTTTATGATCTTTATTATCATATCTTAGTCTCTTACCCCGAGTTCATATATGGTCTCCTCCCGTATTGCAAGGTATCACTCATCGATAACAGGGACAGGATTGCTGTCATATATACGGCCTTTATATGAAGTTCAAGACTTCTGGCCTCGATGTATTCCGCACATATTGTCCTTATCAGGTTATCGGTATTGACTACCACTGAACTCGCCAGGTTTTCAATATGCAGGTTTTACCTGTTATGTCATCGTTTCATTTTACCCACGCAATTCGTTGAAGAGCGGTTTACTTTTTATTGGTACTTATATTTCTATCGTTGAATAATCTTCGCCTGACACGGTTATAGCCCAAGCCATTCTCGCCATTTTGTTAGCATAAGCGACACATGCGCGGTTATGCCCTCGAGTTTTCACAAGCTTATTTATCCATTGACTCAGCTTGTCACTCTTGGTGCCTGCTCTGGATACAACCGCTTTAGCACCTTGTATTAACAAACACCTTAGGTAACTATTACCTCGTTTACTTATCCCAAGTAAACTATCTTTACCGCCACTACTGTGCTGTTTAGGAACAATACCCAATGAAGCGGATACATCACGGCCTCGCTTGTAATGAGCACCATTACCGACTTCATTGAAATAGGCACTAGAAACCATTGGTCCAAATCCAGGTATGGTTTGTATTCTCTGGCAAATGGCATTGCTTTTTACTGTTTCAACAATTAATTGACTGTAGGCTTCAATACACTTATCTAATGCGTTGAGCTGTGCTTGTAGCTGTCTCAGTATTGTTTTGAATGTCTCTGATAATTGTGTGGATCCATCATCCAGTATGAACGGGATGGTTTTACGTACGTGATTCACGCCTTGGCTTAAAATAATGCCGTATTCAGCAATTAACCCTCTGATTTGGTTACAAAGTGCAGTTCTTTGTTTTACGGCTAACTCTCTGACTTTATGTTGTGCTTGATTATCTTGTTGTTCTATCGATTTTATACCTACACTTTTAATGTGTAGCTGGTTTGCTGCAACAGAAATGGCTAAAGCATCGTTATAATCATTTTTATTGCCAATTAAAAAGGCTTTTACATGTTGAGGCGGGATAAGCTTTACTTTATGACCACACTTTTGTATTTCTCGAGCCCAATAATTCGATGTTGCACAAGCCTCAAGAGCAACTAAACATGTTGGTTGTTTTTGGAAAAATGCTAATACTTGAGCTCGTGTTAACATTTTTTTATTAATTAACCTACCTTGTTCATTGCAACAAACCACATGAAAGAATCGTTTTGCTATGTCTAACCCTATTGTTGTAATCTTCATTTTGGTCTTCTCCCATTTTGATTGTTTGTAACCACTTCAATCATGGCACATCGATGCCGTAGTGGGAGGAGACCATCACATCAGGTTAGTTAACGTACTTAATGTAGCTAAAGCGAAAGGCGACTCCGTTGAGTCGCCTTTTTTATTGGTTTCAATTTGTTTACCGCAGCTGACTTTATGTTGTGGTGAGAAAGAAAAACCCCATAGACTTATTCTATGGGGTTTTCTAATTCGTCATCCTTTGATAATAACGATTACCGCTTAATATGATTTCTGCGCTAACAAAAACATCCACTAAACACGGTATAGATAAAAAGTAAGCTAGCTTATTTGACTTCTTTAGCTGCAAACATTTCAGTAAAAACACGTTTGTATAAGTCGGCAATATGTTCGAATAATTGAGTCATAACAGATTCTCTTTAGGTTAGGTCATTGGAATTAAGACAGCGACTCATTGCTCAACAGTGTTCGTTTTCTTAATTGTGCGTAAATTATACAATTGAATTAATGTGCTCTCAAACGAGAAAAAATGATATTTGCCATTAGTTTATTTAATGGGTAAAATTAAATTGTTTATTTTAAATAACGCATTTTTAATTTTAATCTATTGAAATATATTGGATTTGTTTGTTATTGAATAAGTTAAATTTTAAAGAAAAAATTATCTAATATTAAATTTATGTGTGTTTAATTACTTTGTATTAACAATCTATGCGAGTTGATTGTTATAGCAATAAATAGACATGCTTGCTTTTTGTTCCTAGCAATTAATCATTTTTTGTCAATACCTCAAGAGGGTTGCAAGTTAGTGTGCAAATGTTATCACTCTGAATACCGCAAGTTTATTTACGATTGTGATCAACCTTGCAGCAAATATACGCTTAGATAAACAGCTATTTTTACGCTAAAGAACTGATTCATTGAAATAAAACATTCTCCATGCAGCAAATCTAATGCTGGTCACATAATTGACTAAAAAATATGATCTACATAGCGAATATGCCGTAAGATATAGGGCGTTTAAGATTGGGCTTGAAAACATAGGCAAACAGGTTAATTTATCATTTTTCACTTTTTGGTGAGTTGTCCACTGCTTCAATATGACCGTTTTCAGGTATAACATCATCATTATGGCAACGATATGTTGCTGTGTCGTATTTGGTTGTACTGAAGTAAGGAGTCGCCAATGATTATCGAAGAGGTCGTTGAGCTATCGCGTTTTCAATTTGCGCTGACAGCCATGTATCATTTTTTATTTGTTCCACTCACCCTAGGTTTAGCCTTTATTCTTGCGATTATGGAATCACTGTATGTGATGACCAATAAGCAAGTTTATAAAGACATGACTAAATTTTGGGGTAAGTTGTTTGGGATTAACTTTGCCTTAGGCGTGACAACTGGTTTAGCGATGGAGTTCCAGTTTGGTACTAACTGGTCCTACTATTCTCATTACGTAGGTGACATTTTTGGTGCGCCCCTGGCGATTGAAGGCTTAATGGCATTCTTCCTTGAGTCTACGTTAGTCGGGATGTTCTTTTTTGGTTGGGATCGTTTCAGTAAGCGCCAACATTTAGCGGTCACATGGCTCGTTGCCCTTGGCTCTAATATGTCAGCCTTATGGATTTTGATCGCCAATGGTTGGATGCAAAACCCAGTGGGTTCGGTATTTAACTATGAAACCATGCGTATGGAAATGACCAATTTTGCCGAAGTGGTATTTAACCCCGTTGCGCAAGTTAAGTTTGTTCATACCGTCGCCTCTGGTTATGTAGCAGGTGCGATGTTTGTATTAGCCATTAGCTCATACTACATATTGAAAGGCCGAGATTTACCTTTTGCTCGTCGCTCATTTGCTATTGCAGCAAGTTTTGGTATGGCATCTATTTTATCGGTCATCGTGTTAGGCGATGAATCAGGTTATGAAGTAGGCGAAGTGCAACGTGTTAAATTAGCCGCAATTGAAGCTGAATGGCACACGGAACCTGCACCAGCAGCCTTTACGGCATTTGGTTTCCCTAACCAAGAAACTATGCACACGGATTACGCCGTTAAGATCCCATATGCGATGGGCATTATTGCGACACGTTCTTTAGATGGAGAAGTAACCGGTATTAAGGATCTTATTAAAGATCACGAAGTACGAATTCGTAACGGTATGGTTGCATATGCATTACTGGAAAAATTACGTGCTGGTGATAAATCGGTTGAAGTTAGAGAGCAATTTGAAGCAACCAAAATCGATCTGGGTTATGGTTTCTTGCTTAAGCGTTATACCGACAAAGTGGTTGATGCGACTGAAGAGCAAATTATTGCAGCGTCTTATGACTCAATTCCTACTGTAGCCCCTATGTTCTGGAGTTTCCGCTTAATGGTTGGCTCTGGGGTGATAATGCTATTGGTGTTTGCTGCGGCCTTCTGGCAAAGCACTCGTCATCAAATCGCCGAGAAAAAGTGGGTACTTCGTGCTGCTCTTTACAGTTTGCCACTTCCATGGGTAGCCATTGAAGCTGGTTGGTTTGTGTCAGAGTTTGGTCGCCAACCTTGGACCATTTCTGAAGTACTGCCAACATTCATGTCGGCGTCGAGTTTAACGACGGCGGATCTTTGGTTCAGTATTATTTCGATTACGGTGTTCTATACCATCCTGTTGGTGATAGAAGCTTACTTGATGTATAAGTTTGCTCGTCTTGGTCCAAGCAGCTTAAAGACCGGTCGTTATCATTTCGAAAACCAAGATGCTTAATCTGAGGACCTGATTATGTTTGATTATGAAGTATTAAGATTTATTTGGTGGGCGTTAATCGGCGTGCTGTTTATCGGTTTTACTGTGACAGATGGCTTCGATATGGGCGTAGGTATATTGTTGCCCGTTATTGGTAAAGATGATACTGAACGCCGTATTATGATTAACACTATCGCACCACATTGGGACGGTAACCAAGTATGGCTAGTGACGGCTGGTGGCGCGTTATTTGCTGCTTGGCCTATGGTCTACGCGGTATCGTTTTCGGGCTTTTATGTTGCAATGATGCTAGTACTATTTGCATTGTTTTTACGCCCAGTCGGTTTTGATTATCGCTCTAAAATTGAAGATCCAAGATGGCGTAAGTCATGGGATAGAGCATTATTTGTCGGCAGTTTTGTGCCACCGTTAATCATTGGTGTGGCATTTGGTAACTTGCTTCAAGGAGTGCCATTTAACTTTGATGAATATTTACGTGCTACTTATCATGGCGGTCTGTTGGGTTTATTGAATCCGTTTGGTTTATTAGCCGGTCTTGTAAGTGTCACTATGGTGATAATGCAAGGTTCTACATGGTTACAAATGAAGACCGACGGAGAGCTGAGAGTTAGAAGCGCGAAAGTATCGCAAGTTTGTGGTGGTCTATTAGTGGTTCTGTTTGGTGCCGCTGGTGTTTGGCTTATAAACGGTATTGATGGTTATGTTATTACCTCAGCCCTCGACCTTGCTGGTCCGTCAAATCCAACCACTAAGACTGTAGCGGTTGAAGCGGGCGCTTGGCTAACCAACTATGATAAATATCCTCTTACCATGCTATTCCCGGTGTTAGGATTATTAATGCCAATATTAGTGATTTTTGCCAGTCGTTTAAATCGTAGTGGATTTGCGTTCTTTTTCAGTTCGCTTGCGGTTGCTTGTGTCATTTTGACCTGTGGAGCAGCAATGTTCCCATTTGTTATGCCTTCGTCATTAGAACCTAATGTCAGCTTAACAATGTGGGATGCTACAGCCAGTCAAATGTCACTTAAAGTGATGACCGTTGCCGCTATCATCTTCGTGCCCACAGTATTAAGTTACACCATTTGGACTTACTACAAGATGTACGGTCGCTTAAATCGTGAGTTTGTTGAAAACAACAAATCCTCACTTTACTAAATTAAGGAGCAATGTCTATGTGGTATTTTGCGTGGATTTTAGGGGTATTGTTAGCGTGTTCATTCGGTATCATCAACGCGTTATGGCTTGAGAATACTGAAAATATGGATCGTAATAGCGATCAATAAACGTTATATATTTTGATATGAAAAAACCGCTTTAGTGATAAAGCGGTTTTTTATTGGTTATTCATTATATGTTCAAAATAACAATCAAACGCTTTTAACTTCTTACTCAAATGAAGACTTATTCGCTTGTCACTCAATGGTTGTTAACAAGACACATTTTATCTTCAGTTGCCGCTTTTACCCTTCCCCAAAAATGTGCACTACACACGCCGCTGCTCAGTAATATTTTTATATAAATATACTG
>NZ_JACJFI010000280.1 GCF_014164505.1 Shewanella sp. SG41-4
ATTTTCATCAGAAATTAATTTCTGAAATTGAAAGCATGGCAGCAGAACATTCAGAAGGAGGATTAATAAGCTTACCACTGTCTAACGAGAAAGTTGATATTCCGTTAAGTTCAATTTGTCTAATAGACAATAACTTAAGAGGTGTCATTTCAAAGTTAAAAAACCCACTAAAACGACTGTTCCATGACCAGAACTTTGTTAACCATTCATTACACAACCGAGGTAAATCGATTAATTCTGGCCGTTTGGCTGGAGTTGCTATCGGTAATACTAAAGTGTTCGACTCACAGACGATTCATCGTTCGCCCAATGCTGCTATAGCATTGCTGATCGATAAGTCTGGTTCGATGACTGAAAGTGATATGAAGATGGCTAACAATGTTGCATATGCGTTAAGCACAGCATTAGATGGTATTCATGGTGTGGAGTCATTGGTTGCGTATTATCCCGAACGGTCGTCATATGAAGATAAATTGACGATTGTAAAAGGATTTGAAGAAAAAAAGCCTATGGAATCTTTTAATATAAGTTCTTGTGGCGGAACACCAACAGCTGAAGCAATTCAATCTACAACAGCTATATTAATGAGTCGTGCTGAACCAAGGAAATTACTATTTGTAGTGACCGACGGTGATCCAAACAGCGCTGGAGAGACTGTAGCTGCAATAGAAGATGCACAAGCATTAGGTATTAAAGTATTCGGAATAGGTATTCACAGAGAAGTACGCGGGTTCAGTAACACCGATTTTAAGGTGATCTGCTCAATCAGCGAGCTTGTGAATGCACTAACTGTAGGACTTAAACACGCGTTCAAATAGCGTGAATTAATTCAATCACCCAAAGGGTACACATTCCCTTTGGGGAATAGTGTGCCAAAAAATTGCCTTGGAGGGCACACTATGAACGTAATTATCAAAGAAAAAAGAGCGAGTGGTTTAAATGCTATTTACGCAATACGTAATGGCAAAAAGGTACTGATAGGGGCTACATGGGTAATGAAGCCACTTCTAAATAGGTAAATCTGAGAGCGATCTAGAAATAGGTCGCCCTTTCTACTTGTTTGCGGAAACCACCAAAGTTTCTTCTAACAAGGGGGCTTTGGGGTTTCCGTAGGCAATATTTAGGAGCATCATCATGTACCAAGCCACTCACTCAAAAATAAAGAAAGTAAAAGCACTTGTTGACCAACAAGGCGGTTGGAGAAATATATTTGAACAATTTAGCGGTTTAAAAACGGCAATTGACAGATATCCAGCACAAACACCATGCCCTAAAACGGGTCAAGGCTCTACGGTGTTTCGTCTTGTAAATGGTTGGGAGCAAACTGGCCAAGCTTTTCACAATCACGTTGGAAAATTAACCGATGGACTTAATGTAATCGCATTTTACTGCAACTGCTCGATTAAAGAGGCTGCAGATGAAGTGTTAAGGATTACAGGCGGGGATTATAAAACTGTCAGCTATCGTGAAGTTTCAGCGCAATTAAACCGAGAACAAGTTCAACATTCTGAATATTGTAATAAAGAGAAGAAAGAACAGCGATTAAGGGCATTACAGCGTGTGTATCAAGAAGCGATACCTTCTTACAAGTCTGAGATAGCGATGAATTACTTGAAAAGTCGAGGTCTGACGTTAACAAGTGAGGATGTTCGAAAATTTTCTTCGACATTAGGTTTTCACCCTGGACTTAAATATTACTGTTTAGAGAAGAAGGCGTTTATCGGTACCTTTCCAGCATTGCTTGGTATTTTTAAAAGCAAGGATGGGTCCAATTTAACAATCCATCGTATTTACCTTAAACCAGACGGAAGCGGTAAAGCTGAAGTAAGTAACCCAAAGAAATTAATGAGCCCGCCTGATTATATGGGAGGTGGCGCATTTCGACTTGGGGAGCCTATGCAGCTGATGTGTGGAGGTAAATACATAGGGGTGACAGAGGGTATTGAAACGGCTTTATCGCTTTTCAATGCAAACGGTTTACCTTGTTGGTCGTTATATAGTGACACTGTACTTGCTTTGTTCGAGCCAGAATCCGACATTACACATGTTGGGATTTGGGCCGATAGAGAACCAAGTGGTGCGGGACTATTATCAGCTCAGAAGTTGATGAAAAAACTAAGTGACAAAGGGCTTAAATGTCATATTTACTACCCGGAAACACTTAACACGGAAAAAGAAGATTGGCTGGATGTATTCAATACAAATCCAACGCTAATTAACGGCTATAAGGCCATATGAATGCTCTGTTGCACAGTCCCGAATGGGACTGTGTGGCTGGGTTATTCATCACAAAGGACATTGAGTAGGTGTGCTTTGTGATGAATAACCTTACTTAACTTAAGTGGAGATAATGACTATGGCTAACTATGAATACGTACAAGGGATCTTTGATTGTGCATCGAGTATTTTAACTATTGGGTCAAATAAAGCGTTCAAAATTGCTGAAGATTTATCAGTAATGGATAGCGATGAAAGATTGACTAAGTTAACGACTTGGGCTCGTCAGAGGTCTTTAATAACGGCTAATGGTGTTATAGCTGAAATTTGACTGTGAGAGGCGGTTAAGTAGACCGCCTCATAAACCTAAATTGATTTTTATTTTTGAGTCGATTTAGGTTTATGAGTTCCTCAATCGTTTATCCCTATCCATAACCTTTTTAAGCCTTTTTTGGCTTTGAATGTTATTGATATATAGACGCATGTCAGCTCAACATGGGAAACCCGAGCGGCTATTTATCAGCAATGAGAATAGTGACCGGCATTAACAGTATTAAAGCAATACCGTTGATGTGAGAGCCTATTGGCTAACTAACCCCACAGGGAGACATTCTTCCTATGGAGCGTGTCTTTCTTTATTCATTTGGAGGACACATGATAACCATTCATCCCAACACACTATTAAAAGATCTCAATGACACATTTAGCTTTAGCTGTAAAAGTGGATTTTGCGGTCAGTGTAAATCAACATTAATCAGTGGAAAGGTTTTGTTGACTCAGACTCCAATAGCAATATTGGCTGATGATGAGATTTTGCCTTGCTGCTGTAAATCTGTAACTACTTTGTTGATTAAAGCGTGAGGTCAGCATGGATAATATTATTATTGATAACGTGTTGATCGTGGCTCTGATTACAGCTCTTGGGAACATTCTAACTGCTGCGGTGCCGTCTTTAGTCACATATTTGTTAGGCCGTAAGGTCTTTAATCAAAGAAAGTTACAGGAAAAATTGAATATTGCTTTGACTGATCTTCAATACATGCTGATGGTAGAAGAATTACACTGCCGAGAGCATTTATCTGATGTTGGCCAAACCAAAAGACAAACTATCAGGAATTGCGTAAAAAATGAAAGCAATCTTTCCTGGAGTGGGAAGTTTACTTTGTCCCGTATAAATAAAGAGTTAACGAGAAATTGTTCATTAACGAACGGTAACAAGTTAACCAGACCATCTAGGTATTATTCTAGATATTAATAACCCCATTAGGGCATATCACCCTATTGGGTTGGTGTGTCCTTTACATTCGGAGAGACACACTATGAATAACAACCTAATACATCTAATCCCACTTCACATAAAAAGCCTTGATGCTCAATTGCGAGCATGTACCGGTGATGGTTTCGGCTATTCGTCATTTCATAACGAGGACGATGAAGCAAAACTAGAGCCCGCAGGTGTTTTGGTGCACAAGTCTACTGGTCTTAAATTCAAAGTTCCGCTACCAAGCTATACGTTGGAACAGTATGAAAAACAGCAGAGTATTGGTGTTTGGACTACTGAGCGTTACGACATTGAGGACTGGCATGATATCCGCCAAAAGTTCATGGGTAAAAGAACCATGATGCAAAGAGAAGTAGGTAAAACTCGGCTTTTAATTGAAGACATCCATTTTACTATTATTTAGTAAATCAACCTAACCCCACTAGGGCATATCACCCTATTGGGCTGGTGTGTCCTTTAAAAGTTTGGAGCGACACATTATGTTAGATGTAAAAACAATCATTTCAAAAATGCAGAAGATTTCTGAGGAAAAACAATGGCCGACAAGTAACGCCGATTCTTTAACTCATGATGAATTACTGCTAGAGAAAGATTTTGTAGAGCATCCAAATCGCGAATATATTTGGATATTACATGCTGATGGTACTTGTTTAATACCTCTGTACCAGGGCGTTGATCCTGTCTATGTCAAATATTGGCCGAACAACTATTACTATCATGTTGTAGAAGACAAGTTAAATTCAATACCAGAGTCAATGGCAGAAAGTTTGATATACGAGCCACCATTCAATATTGTCAGCTGTACGTCACTATCGGCATTGGTTGATAAAATGAATAGCTTACTGAATGAACCTGCTTCACAGAATGTCATTTTTGATATTGATAACCAAAAAACCACAGAGGCGTCTTGGTCGCAATGGAGAAATGCTTTTGAGTGTTGCGGAAATACATTGATGGTTGAATTTATAGATAAAGTAAAGGAACACGCTGCAAAATTAACTAAGCTACGTTTAGTGGCTTAATAAACCTACCCAATGGGCACAACTTCCCATTGGGAATATTGTGCCTTCAACGTCTTTGGAGGACGCAATATGTTAACTCAATACCAAATCAACAAAGAAAATGAATATCAGCAGTTTAAATCTGAATTACTGACAGAATCAACATTACCTTGTGATTTTAAGGTTGGTGATTTTGTTACGTTCACGAATGAGTATGGTGTATTTTTTCGAAAACCCAAAAAAGTAATTGGCTTTGCCGGGCAATGTGATTTGCCTGATCGATTTATCTTTACCGAAAGTGATGCTTATTGGTTTCCAAAAAAACCAGACCAG
>NZ_JACJFI010000281.1 GCF_014164505.1 Shewanella sp. SG41-4
CTCCTAAATCCGAAAGTATAGTCACTGAGGTGATTTCTGAGCCTGAAGTTGCACCTAAGGATGCTGCTGCGGCAAACGAGAACAAAGTTAGCGAGAACAAGGCTAAGGTGAGCAAGGCAGATGTCGAGCCTAAAGTGTCTACTACAACAGTCGTTGATGCGCCAAGTGATCAAGGCTTGTCCTTGAATTTAAACCGTGTTGAAGGCGATTGGGCCAGCGAAAGTTTTCTGCAACAGGTTGATGCTGCCAACAACGCTAACGATCTTCAAAGCCAGCATAATGGCTTAGCCAGTGTGATTAATCATTGCTATAAAATGCGCAAACAAGCCGATTATTGCCAATATGGTGCGGCGTTACAGCTAACCTATTTAGAAGTATATCGCTCATTACATCAACAGAATACCACTCACAAAAGCACTGATGAAATCAAATCGCCAGCGTTTATGCAGTTATCGACATTGTTAAATGATGTAGGTCAGTTTGATGCAGCGATTAAGGTGTGCGAGCAAGCGCTTGAATATCAGCTAACCGACGGTACTGTCACTGGCTTTGAAGGACGCATAAAGCGAATCGAAAAGGCCAAAGCCAAAGCGAGCTAATAGGCTAATCAATACTGTTGGATGGATATCAGGTATGATATTCAAAAGGAAAGCGGACCTTGGTTCGCTTTTTTGTTGCTTCTGATCCAATGAACTCAAGGTTTAAAATGACATTAATGACTCGCACATTAACAAAAATATTGCTGTTTACTGCCACAGCAGTTTTACTTGCCGGTTGTATTCGTACACCTGAATGGACCTTATTTTATGTCGCAGACCAAATGCCTATACCGACCCAAATAGTACTGCAAGACCACATTTCCGGTTATTACGATTCATTGGAACAATGCCAAGCAAAAGGTGCTGGGATGTTACGTTTGCAAGCTTCATCAGTGCCTGCAGAGCAAGCGTTTGTATGTGGTGAGTTGTGCCAGGTAGATGAACAGCAACAATTACAGTGTAAAAGTCAGGTCGTGGGAACAGAGAATAATGCAGTTTAAGCAAGACTTTTTTGAACAATTAGAAGGCTTTTATTCGCAAGTTTATCCTTTACCAATCAGTAATCCTCATTGGCTGGGATGGAGTGATGACGCGGCTCAATTAATTGGATTAGAAAAGCCCAATGCTGAATTGTTAATGCAGTTATCGGCTAACTATGCGGCTCCGGGTGCCAGTTATTACGCTCAAGTTTATAGTGGCCATCAATTTGGTGGTTATACACCAAGATTAGGCGATGGTCGCTCAATTATATTAGGTGAAGCTATTGGTCCAAATGGAGCTTGGGATGTCGCGCTAAAAGGCGGTGGCCCAACACCGTATTCTCGCCAAGGTGATGGTCGGGCGGTAATGCGCTCTGCAGTACGGGAGTTTTTAGTTTCCGAAGCGCTTGCTGCGCTAAATGTACCTACTAGTCGGGCATTAGCGGTTATTGGTTCCGATTTACCTGTCTGGCGCGAAAGCCAGGAAACGGCCGCAATAACCGTACGCTTGGCTAAAAGCCACATTCGGTTTGGCCATTTTGAATACTTCTTTCATAGCGAACAAGGTAATGCTGCCAAACTGATTCAATTAGTTAATTTTACCATTCAACAGCATTTTCCACATTTATCAACTGATGCAAAAGGTTACAAGCAATGGTTTTATGAAGTGGTGCAGTCTACCGCTAAAATGATTGCCCATTGGCAGTCTGTCGGTTTTGCTCACGGGGTGATGAATACCGACAATATGTCGATACTCGGTGATACTTTCGATTTTGGCCCATTCGCTTTCTTAGACACCTTTAAAGAAGGTTTTATCTGTAACCACTCTGATCACGAGGGTCGTTATGCCTTTGGCCAGCAACCTGGAATTGGATTATGGAACCTCAAGCGTTTGGCCCAAACGTTAACGCCTATTATCGAGTCGGATGATTTAATCGCAGCGCTAAATACTTATCAATTTGAATTAGTTCAGCAGTATTTATTACTCATGCGTGCGAAGTTAGGCCTTTCTCAACCCGATATTAGCTCGAATGTTGTTAACGCAGAGGCTCTGGCCGAACTCGGTAACAAAGATTTGCAGCTTGTGGGGCAATTAACCGGATTACTTGAAACTAACCAGCTTGATTACACCAATAGCTTACGCCGTTTTGGCCAGTTGGACCCGAGTAGCGCACATTCTAGTTTGCGAGACGATATGCTCGACCTTGCTGGTTTTGACACTTGGTATAAAGCTTACCAAAACCGAGTCGGTGAGGTGGCGGATGTGAATACATGGCAAAGTGATCGTAATAGTGCCAACCCTAAATATATTTTGCGCAATTACCTCGCGCAAGAAGCTATTATCGCGATTGAAGAAAATGGCGACAACAGTAAATTATTGCAACTTCAACAACTTTTGCAACGTCCTTTTGACGAACAACCCGAGATGGAAGATTTTGCCAAACGCCCACCAAAATGGGGGCAGGGCTTAATTATGTCTTGTAGTAGCTAATTGATGTATTTTATCTGAGTCGATTATGAAATTATTGTCAGCCAAATTAGAGCCAGCAGCATTAAGTATTGTTATTCAAGCTGAAGTAGATTTTGAGCAATTTGAACTATTTGCAGAACCGCTAGCGGCTGCACTGGATTGCGACATTCGTGAGCGCCAATGGGGTGCAGATCGTCATCAGTGGTTACTGTACTTTGAAGGTAGCTCCTTATGGTTACATTATGAATTTTATGGTGATATTTGTTGGATATCCACCGATAGTGCAAACGAATTAGACGTATTAGCGTTTTTATTAACGCTTCTTGCCCCACATATTCAAACCGCTTAAGAAGGTATACATGGACAACGGTACAGGTGCAGAATTTCATTTTCAGGCATTAAGACCCGATCTCATTTTAGATGCTATCGAAAGCATCGGCATTTTCCCTGAGACAGGGCTATTAGCATTAAACAGTTACGAAAACAGGGTGTATCAATTCCGTTGCGATCAGGGTATTCGTTATGTGGTGAAGTTTTATCGACCACATCGTTGGAGTAATGAACAAATCCAAGAAGAGCACGATTATGCCTTGGCTTTAGCGGCAGAAGATATTCCTATTGCTGTTCCCGTCGTGATAGAGGGTAAAACGTTATTTGAATATCAAGGTTATCGTTTTGGTCTTTTCCCCTCTATCGGCGGGCGGGCATTTGAAGTCGACAATCTTGAACAACTTGAATCGGTTGGTCGCTTTATTGGCCGAATTCATCAATATGGAACAATTCAGCCTTTCAAGTACCGAGAGTCGCTAACCCCAGCCATTTTGGGAGATGAATCTTATCGCTATTTGTATGAAAGTGGTATGGTTTCCAGTTCAATGCAAACAGCGTTTTTCACAGTAGTAGAGCAGGTGTCAGATAAAGCCAAGCAAATTTGGCAGCAACACAATTTTACTTCTATACGCCTGCACGGAGACTTGCACCCTAGTAATATTTTATGGACACCAGACGGACCTGGATTTGTTGACTTAGACGATGCCAGGCAAGGGCCTGCAGTACAAGATTTATGGATGATGTTGACCGGTGATCGTCAGCAACAATTATTACAAATTGATATTTTATTAGAGGGTTATCAAGAGTTTTGTGATTTTGATGCGAAGCAGTTGGCACTCATTGAGCCGTTAAGGGCTTTCAGAATGGTGCATTATAATGCATGGTTAGCCAAACGCTGGCAGGACCCAGCTTTTCCAATGAATTTTCCATGGTTTGGTGATATTAAATATTGGGAACAACAAACTCTGGCGTTTAAAGAACAGTTATCTGCACTTAATGAACCAGCATTGAGTTTACCTAGTTTTAATTAACATTATTTCATAATCACTACCTAATAGTATTTAGTTACAAATACAATTGGCTAGCGATTGAGTTACAGGCTAACGCTAGACTATGATAGAGCCAGCGTATTTATATTTTTGCCTATATAGAAGGAAGTAAAATGAAAAAAGCATTACTGATGGCCGCTGCACTCCTGCTAGCGCCTATGGCTGCTATGGCTGCCGATTATAAAGAAGGTGTACATTACACGGTGATTAATGATGGCCCTGAAACAGCCAAGCCAGAAATTACAGAGTTTTTCTCATTCTATTGTCCACATTGTTTTAATTTTTCTAAAACAGTAGTACCTAAAATTGAAGCGAACTTACTTGAAGGTGTGGCATTTAATCAGTCGCACGTTGAGTTTATTGGTCGTGATATGGGCGTAGAAATGTCTCGTGCCTTTGCGGTCGCTCAACAGTTAAATGTTGAGAAAAAAATGGACGCAGCTCTATTTACTGCTATCCACGACAAGCGTCAGCAATTTACTCGCCCAGACGATATCAGAGCAATATTTATCGCTAATGGCGTAGAAGGTAAAGCTTATGATGCAGCGGCAAGTTCATTTATGGTGAATGCTCAGATGTCGAAAATGAAGCGTGATACTGAAAATGCTAAAATTTCTGGTGTACCAACATTAGTGGTTAATGGTAAATATCGAGTAGAAACCAGCTCGATTAAATCTTATGACGAATTAATTGATATCGCATTTTACTTAACATCAATGAACAAAAAGTAATCTAGATTACTTATGTTTGTTAAATAAGGAGCTTCGGCTCCTTTTTTGTTGTCCAATTTTTAGCAAAGATTATCGAACAGTATTCACATCTTTAAAGAAGAGGTTAGCGGTTTAGTCAGACTGTTGATTTAGTGGAACTGTTGATTGCGCGGAGTAGAAGTTTTTC
>NZ_JACJFI010000282.1 GCF_014164505.1 Shewanella sp. SG41-4
GAACATTCCTATGGCAGAAGGACCTTACGCTAGTTTGCTGCATAAATTATCACGGCTACAAGATCGTCTTCCTATCCGTGTTGAATATTCACCTATACGCATAGCACTAGTCACAGCTCGTAATAGCCCATCTGAAATGAGAGTAATTAAAACATTGAGGCATTGGGGAGTTTATGTCGACGAGGCTTTTTTCTTAGGTGGTGTAGAAAAAACTAAAGTATTGAAGGCCTTCAGACCACATATTTTCTTTGATGACCAGGACGTTCACCTAGATGCTGCTGCTAATTTAGTTCCATCAGGCAAGGTACCTTACTTAAGTAGCTCCGCGTTATCAAAACCAATAGTATTAAAGAAAATTGATGACATAAATGATTAAAAATCAATAATAATTAGACTGTTATCGATTCACAAATAAAGTGTTGTACATAAACATAAACATAAACATAAAATCAATGGTTAGAAGTATTTAGATAAGGACATTACCTTGACTCATTCATTAAAAATCTTTCGTCAATCTTTAAGTGAAGCCCGTGAGCTGGCTGATTGTTATGATGTGCTGAATAGCCATCCCGAGCTATCTACTCCATCTTCATTAAAAAAAGCTTGTTTAATTTTGACTCTCACTGCATGGGAAACATATGTAGAAGATGTCATTACAGAGCTTTTTGAAAGTAAATTTAGTTTATTAAAAGGTTCGCCTCTTGGGACATTTGCTGAGAAGCAACTTAAAGAACGTTTGAAGTCTTTTCATAACCCTAACTCTCAAAAAACAAAGCACTTGTTTGAAGAGTTTTTCCATATTGATGTTACAGAACATTGGAAATGGAATAATGTCATGCCAAAAGATGCAAGAGAGCAGTTGAATCGTTGGATAAGTAAACGAGGAGAGGCCGTGCATAGAGCTGGAGGAGAAGTGAATCAACCTCAAATTATAAAAAAAGAAGAACTTGCTAAATGTTTACGATTTTTTGATGAACTTGCAAATGCAACAGACCACGTATTAGAAAAAATTTAACATGGTAATTTTTATGGATGTACAAATAATAAGTAACATTTCGGAAGGCATGTTTGAACGTTCAGATATTATTGAATTAATTTTATTAGGTCCACTGAGCTCCTCGAAATGTCCAATCTCACGTTGTTTGGCAAACCAAGATCAGGTATGGCCGAAGGCTGTTCAATTTAGCTTTTGGCGAGCTTTTGCCACTTTTAAAATATCAAACCGAGGAGGTCAGTATGTCAGATAGTGCTGTTTTTGAAATTATGGCTCAATTTAAGCTGGTGATAACGCATGAATTTACATCAGAGGATTTAGCTGATGCTGAAGGTGATATACCTACCATGCACGAAAATTTTGAGCATGAAGTTCAAGTGGGATTTTCGCAGTCGGATATCGATATAATGATTGATGATGATGTAAAGATTACCGCAGATAATCAAATTGGCTTCTCAGGTTATTTGAAACGCTGCTATGAATTTAAAACAGAAGAATTTGATAACGATGAGCTTATAGATGGTTGTTTTGAAACGCAGTTAAATGATATGAAGCTAGAAGTGATTAACTGTTGTGATATGAGCTTGTACGAAATAACACTTATATCATATAGCTGGGCAGATGATGAATTGGTCGAAATAATACCAAATTAAAGAACGGTATTTTTTACTTTTAATAAACCGAAGTAGATAGCAAATAAAATAAGGATGTTCCATGTCAGCTAATAGAATAAAACCCGCCAAACAAGGCCATCTCGATGGTGCGTGTGGTTTTTACGCAATCGTTAATGCTATTCATCTCTTAGAGCCTGATTTACCTCAAAAAGAACTATTTAATATTACTATTTCGACATTTATTCAAGATGGTAATCCTATGGCTTTTATTGAGGGAACTAATCGCGGAACAATTAAAAATGTACTTAGTCGATTGCTAGAATATATTCACTCTAATTATGAACTCACTGATAATACAACTGATGAACCTTACCGCATAAAGTTTTCAATCCCCTATTGGGTTAAAGATAACGATCGAAGCAGAAAAGATGTTATTGATACACTCAGCCAAGCAAATTATCGCAAAGGGACTGTTTGTATTTTGGGCTTTGGAATGAATGATGGTGATGAGCTAGACTACGCCCATTGGACTGTAATTAAAGGTTTTAAAGATAGATGTTTCATCACACATGATTCTGGTCAAGAGGCAAAGAAAATAAACTTGGATACCATTCGAATTGATAGTCAGCAGCGAAAAAACAGTCAACGGCCATACAACTATTTTAGTGAAGATATTTTTATACTAGAACGTGTTCCTGCAGAAAAGTAATGCTAAGGCTTTTCCGTTTAAAATCATTGTGTAACAATAAAGTTCCATTAGTTCAAGGTATGTTCTCTATTGAAATTATTACTATCAACAACCAATGCTCTCAACAAATGGCTTAAATCCGACTTACCTCGTTGTCCTGCGAAAGAGGGCCAGAGAGTCGGCGTTAATTTCTTAGCTTCAGACGAGCAATCATTGTGCTGGCAGCTGCACATTATCGATAATGCCTACAAATCACGCGATAAAACCATTATTGCCTGTGAAGCAAACAGCCGTTTCATTGTATTTATACCGGTTGATATAAAGCTAACGCTGGATGAATTAGCTACACGCTTGCAAATGGAGTGGCAGTATTCATTAGCAGAAACTTTACAGCAGCTTCGCGCCATGTCAAATAGTAAGATTGCTATGCTATTAAGTGAGTTATCAGAACTGAACATGGATACACATTGGGTAAAAAATACCGACTTAAGCATTAGCGGCCACATAAGCGATGCCGGGCTTTGGGTTAACCAAACCCTTGTTGATGGCAAACAAGAAGAGCTATCGTCAGAACAGGCTCTAGACTTAGCTATTTACCTAAACAGTCAACCAAAACAGCTAAATAAAGGCAAAGACAAAATCATTCCTGTTAAGTGTTTACTTGAATACTGTAATAAACAACTTGGCGCGACATGTAGCAAAGCCCCCGATCCGGCCGACAATATATCAGAATTGCCTCATGCATCAAATATCGTCTACCTAAAGCTAAGTAAGCCATTATAAGGGTGTAACATTATTTACTTTTAGGTGATTTTAATTATCTAAAACTATGATATGCAATAGCGATTTAAATCTATCTAATTGAATTATAATAATTAAGTTTTATGGCATGATTTGTGGATTATCTCCTGTATCTAATATTACACAGGAGATACACAATGGGATATGAAGTTGATTTTTTAGGTGTCGGTACTGAGTCGAAAAGCGGTGACGCGATCGCACTACGTTTCGGTAATTTACATGGTGCCCGCCATGAGCAAACAGTCGTGCTGATTGATGCTGGTTTCCGCGATACCGGAGCTGAGTTAGTTGAGCATATCCGCACTTACTTTGGAACGAATACCGTCGACTTAGTGATTAGCAGCCACCCAGATCAGGACCACATTAATGGCCTGGAGGTGGTATTAAACGAACTACAGGTAAAAGAACTGTGGATACATCAACCTTGGTTACATAACCACAAATTGGCAGATGAATTTGCTGATGGACGTTTAACCGATTCAAGCCTAGGTGAACGTTTAAAGCAAAACTTAGAGCGAGCATGGTCGCTTTCTAAATTGGCAAACCGGCAGGGCATTTCAGTAAAAGAGCCTTTTACAGGGCTGACTGATAAGACAGGTTCAGTTAAGGTTTTAGGCCCCACTCAATCCTACTATGAGTCGCTGATTCCAAATTTTGATGGCATGCCTGCGAGGGCGGAAGCAAGTGCTGTCGCCAACGAGAGCTGGTTAGACAAAGCCTTACGTATGGTAAAAGAGTTTGTCGCGTCATGGGGGGAAGACCATATTTCAGATGATGGCCAAACTTCGGCAAAAAATAACTCAAGTGTTATTACACAACTTATCGTAGATGGTAAACGTTTAGTCTTTACTGCGGATGCAGGTATTCAGGCGTTAGAGTATGCTGCTGAACAGATTGAGTGTTGCTACTCTGGTGCTGAGTTTAAGCTAATTCAAATTCCCCATCATGGTAGTCGGCGCAATATCGGCCCAACAGTATTAAACCGTTTAATAGGCAACCCGGTCGCACAAGGTACATACAGCGGCGTCACGGCAATCGCATCTACAGCCAAAACAGGGGAGCCGAAGCATCCAAGAAAGGCTGTTCTTAATGCATTCACTCATCGAGGAGCCAGAGTTTTGGTAACTCGTGGTCAGGGGATAATGCATTATCACAATGCTCCAGGGCGCTCAGGTTGGTCTTCGTTGAATGCAGAACCATACCACCTTTCTTATGAAGAGGAAGTGTAACCATGGCTTGGATTTCTTTAAAAACACAAAACCTTCCGTTACTCGCGATCCTCGTTGTTACTCAGGTAGGAGTTGCTTATGGTTTATCGCATCCTGATTTCGACTGGAAGGGATTTGAAGTATTCACTGCGGACAGCGTTGTTATGGCAATAATTACGGTGTTAGTAGCGCTATTTAGTAGCTTGTTAGTAAGCGGTCAATGAACTGGTGAAGCTTATTCTGCTTCACCTAAATCAACATTCCACGGCAGCAAATCAGTCATATCATCTGATGGTGCACGCTTGGGTAATTCCGTAAAGAGATGACGGAAATA
>NZ_JACJFI010000283.1 GCF_014164505.1 Shewanella sp. SG41-4
AGTTAAGCGCTTTCATAAACCTAACTCTATTAAAGCTCGAAAGATAATCTTCTATCAACCAGAGATTAAAACGAATTTTAATTCAATAAAAATAGATGGAAATGCAAAAAGCTTATTCTTTAATACCTATTACCTGACAATTAGCATTAACAATTTGTTTACATAATGCGGGAATATGGTTACCTTTTAGACAGATAGGCAAAATAGCTTATCAGTAAAACATAATTATAAAAGACATTACGTCCCACCCTGATTAACATGGAAGATAATATGAAAAAGCATAAAAATCCAACTGTCGTGCTTAGCATGACGGCTCTCGCTTTGGCCATTTCAACTCAAGTCAATGCAGCACCAGCCCCTTCGCAACTATCTGCTACTAACCAACAGATTGAACAACAATCACCTTTGCCTAAACGATATATCGTAAAGTTCAGAAATGATAATGCTGCACAGATACTCAATAACGGTGCCGCTTTGCAAAATGTGAATGTTGAAGCAGACAACAGCATGGCTTACGAGCCTCGATCAAATGAAGTGTTCACTCAATTTAGAGCCTTGAACAGCGTAAAAGCACGAGAAATGAAACGCGTAGGTCGTAGTAATAGTTACTCGGTAAAACTTGACTCACCTTCTATTAAAGCATTGCGTTTACGTCAAGATGTTGAATACGTTGAAGAGGATTTACCTCGTAGACTGCTTGCAGAGACAACACCTTGGGGGCAAACCTTTGTTGGTGCAACCGTATTAAGCGACAGCCAAACAGGTAATCGTACAATCTGTATTATTGATTCTGGTTATGACCGTAGCCACAATGATTTAAGCGGTAACAATGCAACAGGAACCAATAATTCAGGCACAGGCAATTGGTATCAACCAGGTAATAATAATGCCCATGGTACTCACGTAGCGGGTACCATTGCGGCAATAGCGAATAATGAAGGTGTGGTTGGGGTGATGCCTAACCAGAATGCCAATATTCATGTTGTAAAAGTGTTTAACGAAGCAGGATGGGGTTACTCATCATCATTGGTCGCTGCTATTGATACCTGTGTTAGTTCAGGTGGTGCAAACGTAGTCACAATGAGTTTAGGTGGTAGTGGTTCCACCACAACTGAACGTAATGCATTAAATACTCATTATAACAATGGGGTGTTATTAATTGCAGCAGCAGGTAATGCTGGCGACAGTAGTTATAGTTATCCAGCGTCTTACGATAGCGTCATGTCTGTTGCAGCAGTTGACAGTAATCTCGATCATGCCGCTTTTTCCCAATATACAGACCAAGTTGAAATCTCAGGGCCTGGCGAGGCAATTCTATCAACGGTTACCGTTGGTGAAGGTCGTTTAGCCGATATAACCATTGGCGGTCAGTCATACTTTAACAATGGTGTCGTACCGCACAACCGTTTAACCCCATCAGGTACTAGCTACGCAGCGGCACCAATTAACGCAAGTGCAACGGGAACCTTAGCTGAATGTACTGTAAACGGAACCAGTTTTAATTGCGGTAGCATGACCAATAAAATCTGTCTTGTTGAGCGTGTAGGTAACCAGGGTTCAAGTTACCCTGAAATAAACGCGGTTAAAGCCTGTAAAACAGCTGGTGCCAAAGGAGTCATTGTTTACAGTAACACTGCGCTACCAGGGCTACAAAATCCATTCGTCGTTGATGCTAACAGTGAAATTCTGATCCCTTCTATGTCTGTTGACCGAGCAACAGGGCTTGCACTTAAAGCCAAGTTGGGTCAATCAACCACTGTGAGTAATCAAGGCAATCGAGATTATGAATATTACAATGGCACCTCAATGGCAACACCGCATGTGTCGGGCGTAGCAACATTAGTGTGGAGTTACCACCCAGAATGTAGCGCCAGCCAAGTACGTGCTGCATTAAATGCCACAGCAGATGACTTAAGCGTTGCCGGTCGTGATAACCAAACAGGTTACGGGATGGTTAATGCAACAGCAGCAAAGGCTTACCTAGACGAATCATGTAATGGTCCAACCGATCCAGGTACAGGCTCTGGTGACAGCGTACTTGAAAAAGGCGTGGCAAAAACGGGCTTAGCTGGCGCTAAAAGCGATGAATTATATTTCTCGTTAGACGTTCCTACTGGCGCGAAAGATTTAAGCTTCACCATGAGTGGTGGCACTGGCGATGCTGATTTGTATGTACAGTATGGCGCATCGCCTACCAGCAGCAGTTACGACTGTCGTCCTTGGAAAGGTGGTAATGCAGAGTCTTGTCCAATTGCAACACCTCAATCAGGTACTTATTATGTGATGGTACAAGGTTATAGTGCATTTAGTGGCGTAAGTTTAGTGGCTAACTTCACCGCTGGTAGTACTGGTGGCAGCAACACAGGCGGCCCTGCAAGCTACGCTAATACCGGTAATTATACAATTCCAGACAACAACACTAGTGGTATTACTAGCCCTATTACTGTTAGCCGCACTGGCGATTCAGGAACGGTATCAGTGTCGATTGGGATTATTCATACTTATATTGGTGATTTAAAAATCCAGTTAGTTAGCCCTACAGGTCAAACGGTTGTGCTGCACAACAACACTGGCGGTGGAACCGATAATCTAACCCAGACTTACACAGCTAATATGGCTGGTGTAGAATCAAGCGGTATATGGACATTAAAAGCAGTTGATAATGCAAGACAAGATACTGGATACATTGATACTTGGAGCTTAAGCTTCCAATAATACTATTCAGTTAAGTACAAAAATAGCCACATGATGTGGCTATTTTTATTCCTGATGGATTAACTTTTTAACAGTTAACAGACTAATAGTGAGGTTGTGTTGTTTGCAACACGGCAGGCTGCTGAATATTGGCAATCACTTCAAATATAGATGCAAATGAGTTTGGCGTACTCACATCGACAGCTAGCTTTAATCGACGAGCAATATCATTAGCAGATAACACACCACGGATGGCATGATTTGAGCGGTCCACTACTAAACAATGTTGCTGTCCTGCTGATTGTAATGTCTCAATAACATCACCGATACGAGCATAACTTAAATCTTCAAAATCAATCGCTTTAAGATTTTCTTTAGGGATCATAAAATCTGCAACACTTAATTGCTCACGCTGATGTCCAGCGGCAACACGTTTTAATATTTCTTGATTATGTAAAGACTCAAAGCTGATTAAGCCAATAAATTGATCTTTATCATCTATTACTAATTTAAGACGAACATGTGACTTCTGCATTAAATGCTCGACCTTAACCGCAGACGTACTCGATTCAATCACCAAAGGCGTCACTTTCTTAAAATCTGTAAACACGTTTAATGCTGAAGATAATACTGAGATATCTTCATGGGCTTCTGGTGACGTTAATTCATCAATTTTTTCTACTGGGTATAGGGCTAATTTCTTCACAATAACATCCTTAAGCAACAACCATCGCGAAACGTAAAACATCATATTTATCAATTAGTTATACTTTATTATGATGCTCACGACATGATTAGATTATCTGCCTGTGATTTTATTAGTACAATACCCATTTGATTAAATTTAATTAATTTTTGCTAAATTAAGGTTAAATTCACTTTACTGTGATCAAAAAAATGGTAGTGAATGTGATAGTAACTCAAATACCGTAAATACCGTAAATACCACTATTTTAACGTTTCAGGTTCTATTAACACGCTATTATTTGCATCCGACAACCACACTTGCCCTTCGCTAAGGCTAACTTGCAACGCCATATTACGATTAACAAATACTTCCATTTGTTTCACTGCATCCTCTGGAAAATTAATCACAGTTAAATTATCGTAACGAGCAAACGCTTGTTGGTTCTGCTGCCACCAGATAGGCACACTTCGGCCACCATAAGTATAAAGAATAACCTGTTTTGACCGACCACATGCTTTTCTAAGCCACTTCTCATCAGCTTGGCCAAACTCGACCCAAAGATCGATTTCACCACTCAGATTTTTATCCCAGAGTTCAGCTTCATCATCAACACATAAGCCTTTACTGAACACTAATGTTTCGGAGGCATTAATGGCAAATGCTAATAAACGAACCATCATGCGCGTATCAGTTTCAGACGGGTGTTGGGCTAAGGTAAACTGATGATCAGCATAATAATGACGGTCCATATCTGCAATCTGCAGCGAGACTTTAAAAACGGTAGCTTTAGCGGCCATAAAAGGTTCCAACGAGTATAAAAAAACCGAGTCTACTACAAAGTAGACTCGGCATAATAGAACATCGTACTTATCTAGTTAAATAGCGCCAGGACGTAAATGTTTTGCCATTGGAAAATGTGCAGTGAATTGAGCAATTTTTACAACAGAAGATACTATTAACATACGGCTTCCGTGTTCATATTGATGAGTGATATCACTTAGCAATGGCACCGCTTCTCTATTTGCGTCTCGCCTTAATAATTCATTTATCTCACTATCCAGCGTACTGTTACTGTAAACCACATCCAATGTCTGTAGCAATGGCATAGCAGCAATAGGGAGTAAATGTGCCGGAGTATCCTCCGTTAATAAAAGGATCTCACCTTTAACACTAAAGTCTTCAAAAGCCTCTAGGTAGCGTTGTTC
>NZ_JACJFI010000284.1 GCF_014164505.1 Shewanella sp. SG41-4
TAGTCATACGATTACGTATGTGGTGACAGATATTGCTACCCGTCAATGTGCGATTATTGATCCTGTTTTAGATTTTGACATGGCATCTGGCACCATAAGCACGAGTTTTGCTGATAGCATCATTGAGCACATCGATGAACATGGATTTGAAGTTGAATGGATTTTAGAAACCCATGCCCACAGCGACCATATTTCTGCTGCCTGTTATATCAAGAAAAAACGCGGAGGGATGACCGGAATTGGCGAGCACATCACCAAAGTTCAGCATACCTTTAAGCGATTACTGAATCTTGATGATAGTTTTAAATGTAATGGCGAGCAATTTGAACAATTATTTGTGGATGAAGAACTCATTAAACTGGGGCATTTAGATATTCACATTATGCATACACCGGGTCATACACCAACCTGCGTCAGTTATCTCATTGAAGATGTTGTGTTTGTTGGCGACACGTTGTCTACGCCGGAGTTAGGCACCGTTAATGCTGATTTCCCTAATAGCAGCGCAATAACCTTGTACCATTCAATTCAACGAATATTGGCATTACCAAATTGCACTCGTGTGTTTGTTGGCCATGATCCACATGCACAAAAACGAGCGGATAATGGGTTAGAAACATCGGTGATTGCGCAAAAACGCTATAACAGTGTGGTAGGGGGAAATGTCACCCTAGCAGAGTTTATTAAACGGCATCAACAACGCCATATTGGCTCTGACATACAGCAACTATTATTAGCCGCTATTCAAATGAATATTCGTGCGGGTAATATGCCAATAGCTGAAGGTAGGGATAACTACTATCTTAAAATTCCGCTTAACCAACTCTAAAAGTGAATACACAATCAGTCATTAACACTGTTAGCAATTAATACCGTTAACAATTAATACCGTTAGCCATTAACCGCAGCCATCAGTAAATAATAAGCCATGAGCCACATAACGCTGACTCATGTTAAGTTAATTTATTTCCTATGAGGCACCAATGGAAAGCCATCTTGTTGCCATTGCATCATGCCACCGGCGACAGACATAGGTTTGCTAAAGCCCATATTCTGTAATGATGCTGCAGCCAGTGCAGAACGGCCACCGGTTCGACAAATAAGGTATATGTCTTTATCAGCTAGTTCATTTAACGCCAATACCCACTCACAGTGATGACTGACTAAAGGATGCTCGTGTATTTTCATCTCTAATACGCCACGAGGAAAATTCACCGCGCCTTCTATATGGCCCGTCGTAAACTCATCATGCTCACGAACATCGATAATGATCACATCAGGGTTAAGCATTGCCGTCAGTAGTTCTTGGGTACTCACTTCAATAATGTGGGTTTTAATCTCACTTATGTATTCTTGGGCAGTTTTCATGTGTACCTCGTGATGTTAAATAATGGATTTAGTTACAATGAATAGCGCCATTAGCACTAAAAACACGGCAAATATTTTTTGTAAAATCGCTTTGGGTAAATATTGATTTATCCATTGGCCAGCAATACTGCCGACAAGTCCGCCTGCAATCATGATGGCAATAATCGACCAATCAAACTCAACCCCTTTACTTGAAAGTAATGAGTAATATTTAGCAAAACCGACCAGTGAGTTCATCGAAATAATCAGTAAGCTGGTACCAATAGCCAGTGACATTTCAATACCGCCAAGTAACACCAGTGCAGGCACAATTAAAAAACCACCACCTACACCCACAAAACCGGTGACAACCCCAACCGCTAATCCTTGCGACAAGATTTTAGCGATATTTAGTTTGCCAGCTTGGTAGCGGCTAGATTGATTTCGCCACATCATCACCGCGCCAATGAGCATCAAAAGAACAAACACAGTGAGTTGTATGTCGCTACTAAAAAAGCTGCTGAGCCATGCGCCTAAATAGGTGCCTACCATGCCAGGTAAACCAAATAAAAACACATGAGGCCAAGAGACTTTTTTATGCTTAATAAAGCCTATGCTGCTGATTAAACTGATAGCACCCACAATGCACAATGACGAAGCGATAGCTAATTGGGGTTGCATTCCAATAAGGTAAAGCAACACCGGAACAGTAAGGATGGAGCCACCAGACCCTAATACACTCAGCACTAAACCAATTAATAATGCGCCAATGATTGCTTGTATCATCATGATTACTCTTAAGTTTAAAGCTGGTTAATCGGGATTTTTAAATACACAGTGCCGTTGTCTTCAGGGGCAGGCATTTGGCCTGCGCGAATATTGATTTGAATCGCGGGCAATATCAGCCTGGGCATCGGCAATGTGGCGTCTCGTTGTTGACGAAGCGTCACAAAAGCAGATTTGGTAATAGTGTTGTTAACATGGATATTGTGTTGTTTCTGTTGGATGACTTGAGTTTTAAATTGATGCCCGCGCCCCTCAGTAGGGTAGTCATGACACACATAGATATCTGTTGTATCTGGGAGAGTAAATAATGCCTGAATGGAATCGTACAAAGTATTGGCATCCCCACCTGGGAAATCACACCTAGCGGTACCCACATCTGGCATGAAAATGGTGTCTCCAACAAAGGCGGCCTGCTCATTAATAATATAAGCAAGATCAGCTGGAGTGTGACCCGGTGTGTGCATAACACGAATGGTCATATTACCGACTTGTAACTGCTCATTATGTTTAAATAGATGGTCAAATTGGCTGCCGTTAGGCAAAAAGCTAGCGTCTAGGTTAAATACCTTTTTAAAAGTCTGCTGGACTTCGGTGATGTGCTCGCCAATACCAATTTGGCCACCAATTTTGTCACGTAAATAACTGGCAGCAGATAAATGATCGGCATGAGCATGGGTTTCAAGTATCCATTTGACGGTTAACGCTTGGCGTTCAATCCAATGTAAAACCCGATTGGCATTTCGTGTGTCTGTTCGACCTGATTTATAATCAAAGTCTAAAACAGGGTCAATAATCACAGCAAACGATGTGGTATTATCAGCAACAACATAAGTGAACGTTTCACTGTCTTCATCTAAAAATTCATGGACACTAAAGGTTGAAATCATCACAAGCTCCTGTTAAATAGTGCACAGGGACTAAGCGTCCCTGTGCTTGCCACGGGTTAAAGCGACTTCTTACTAAAATACCAATCTACATAATCATAACCCTGGGATAATCGTGCTTTAGCGTCAGCAGTTGTTGCTGGTGGTGGCACTATAACGTCATCGCCAGGTTGCCAGTTTTCTGGGGTAGCAACGCCATTGGCGTCACTGGTTTGCAGTGCTTTTACTAATCGAACAAATTCATCTATAGAACGACCATTACTCATTGGGTAATACACCATGGCACGCAACATACCTTCGGGATCGATAATAAAGGTTGCGCGAACGGCAGCTGTGTCACTCGCACCGGGTTGGATCATGCCGTAGGCTTTAGCCACTTCCATTGATAAGTCGGAAATAATCGGGAAGGTTATTTCAACGCCAAAGTTTTCTTCAATGTTACGTACCCAAGCGATATGGGAATGAACACTGTCGATGGATAAACCGAGTAACTCAGTATTAAGCTTGGCAAATTCTTCTGCACGTTGAGCAAAGCCAATAAACTCAGTCGTACACACAGGGGTAAAATCCGCAGGATGGGAGAACAACACGAGCCACTTACCTTTATAGTCAGTAAGTGAGCGCATGCCATGTGTTGTTTTTGCGTTAAACGCAGGGGCTGGGCGGTTTAATTGCGGAAAAGAAACAATAGAATCAGTCATGTTATTACTCCAAAAAAATGGTTAAGTTAATGCAACTCTAATCTGTAAAGTAGATTGCAAATGTACTTAGTAATAGCAATTGCTAGGCCAATATTGGTTAGATGATAATAAATAACGTAAATAAAAATAAGTATCTGATTTTATGAGTTAAAATTTTAGATGTGATTAGTTGTTAGATAATTTTTACATTAGCCACACAATAAGTTGTGTTTAACTAGTGACATAAATGGCACAAAAGACAAAAATGACCACGTTAATTGTCGCAATAGCAAAACCGATCAAGCGATATTGGTGTTAGCAGTAAGGTCTCTGAAGTGTGTAATCAACAAGTCTGAGCATAAAGCCGCATTATATGGATTAGAAATAGAGCTGATTGCGGAACAAAAATTTATTTAACCGATAGCAATGTGAAGCGGGTCTTGATTATGCTTGTGAAGCCTATACCGTAATATCATTTAGGTTTATATTTTCGTAATCAAATATATGACTTAGAAAGAGTAATTCGTAAATGGAATTGGCCAAGCTTTCACGTATCAGTATGAAACACTTGATCACTTTGCATGTGATGCTTGATACCCTCAGTGTCACAGCTTGTGCTGAGCGGTTATGTCTAAGCCCATCGTCGGTGAGTAAAACCTTAAGTCAGCTAAGAGAAAGTTTGCATGATGAATTATTCTATCGTCATGGCAATTCACTCATCGCCACTGCATTAGCACGACGACTAGGCCCAAGTGTTAAGCAGATGATTAATGATATGAATCAGATCATGAACCAGGATGTGTTCA
>NZ_JACJFI010000285.1 GCF_014164505.1 Shewanella sp. SG41-4
GTATAGCGAAACACCATTTCATGAAGATGTTGAGTTTGAATTCAGCAAAGTGTTTGAAATTGGCGGGGTAAATCACTTTTATAATTATTACCTTCAAAAGCTAGATGAACTTAAGTATTGGCCACTGGATACAATGTGCGTGGAAGTCACGCGTGCATTAATAGTGGGCGATATTGAACCAATTAACTGTACGCAAATTATAGTTGATGAGTTTCAAGATACAGATTTAGTCCAATATTCTTGGGTCAAAAGTCATGGTTTGGCTGGGGCGAAAATAACGGTTGTAGGCGATGATGACCAATCAATTTTCAGCTTCAGGGGGGCGTTAGGCGTCCATGGAATGCGAATGTTTAAAAACGATTTCAATGTGATAACGCATACGTTAAGCATGTGCTTTCGTTGTGGTTCAGAGATCTTATCTTCAGCAGGCGAGGTAATTAAGCGTAACAGCGATAGGATTAATAAAGTGATGAATTCAGGCTCGCAGATTGAAGGGGAGGTGTTTTTATTAAAATCTTCCGACCAAGAACAAGAGCTCGAACAAATAACAAACGTAATCATGAACAATGCTGGCCAATCAATTGCAGTATTAGCCAGAACCAATCAAGAATTAAATGATTTAGAAAAACACTTAAATTCTGAAGCAAATATAGAAGTTAACAGAATAAACAGCAAATCAATTTGGGAAAACGACCACCTAAAAATATTGATGCATTTTTTCTGTACTATAACTCAACTAAACCCACATAATCACCTGATCCCACTACTTGTTTTTCTACAAGAATCACAATCCAATATTGTGCAAATTAAAGCGTCATTAGGAGGTGCAGGTTTTGGCCACTGCAACATAAATGAGTGGGATTTAAATGCTAATACCATCTTACTAAATCAAGTTTGCCAACAACAATGGCATCTGGCTGATTGCTCGGACAAAGAGAAAGTTATGGCTCTTATCCAGTTTGTTATCACTTCGTTTAGTGACATTTTGACAGAGAGAACGCAAAAGTTTCAGGATGTATTCGAAGAAATCCTTTGGAGTATGCCGGGTGCAACACTACTTGAAAAATTGAAATGCATAGAAGATTTTTCAAATCAAATAAAAAGGCGTGATAAGACGGATGAACTACCAGTGCTAACAACATTGCATGGTTCAAAAGGGTTGGAGTGGGATGTTGTGTGTTTGATGGGGGTAAGTGCAAACAATATACCTCACACGATGCCTGGCGTGACCATAACTCCAGCATTAACTGAAGAAGAACGAAGATTACTGTATGTTGGTATGACTCGCGCCAAGTCAAAATTATACCTTTCTTGGTTCGGTGAACAATCACGATTTATAGAACAAGCTTTTGGAATTGAAGTTTTCGAAAATTTGTGATTTACAGCATTGCAGCGAATAAATAAATGATGTAAATTTGAGTTGTAGTGTCAAGTATCACTACAACTCAATATGATGAAACACATCATAACTATAGAGCAGAAGCTCACACAACCCCAAAACATCGATGTTCATTGACATCAACCAAGCTGATTACATAATTTACTGTAACACAGCAATACCAACTAAATTCGCAACCTAAAACAACCTTGCAGACTAACTCTTGAGTTTGTAAAGGTCGGTTTAGCTTGTCAATTTTTCAATTTCCTCAATCGTTTATCCTCATCATTTTATTTTTCTACCTTTTTGGTAGTCAGTTAAAATTTTAGTAAACGCATGTCAGCTCACCATGGGAAACCCGAGCGGTTAATTATTTTGCGAAGTAATTAATGACAAATTTGTAAAATTTCCTAGGAAAATTTACAAATTTACTTGTATCAACCCTTAACCAATAACCCACAAGAGAACTTTAATCCCTTTTGGACAACTTTCTCTACAACTGAGTAAATATGTAGCATTGCTATTTATTTACTATCAACTCAATCAATATTTACTCACCCACTGGGACGCATTTACTCCCATTGGGATAAGTGTGTTCCTTTTATGTCCTTGGAGGACACACTTATGGAACTTACAATCATCGCTTTACTTATAATACCAGCAATCATCATTCATAAAATCATCGTTCAACCACTTCTATGGGTAGTTGCGCGTTAATTTGAATCATGAAGCTAACACCAAGGCTTACCCGTTTGGGTAACCTTTTTGTTGGCCTCTTCAAATCTTCTTTGCGAGGAAGATTTGGTGAGGCCAACAAACTTAATAAGGGTGATTAGTATGGAAATTATTATCGTTTTAGCAATGTCAGTTCCTGCGTTGATTATCAACAAAATTATTGTTCGACCATTGTTATGGACAATAAGTAACTAATCACTTTTTAGTGGCGAAGAATTTACTCTTCGGCGGAAAATTTCGCGAGTGGCGGCAATGTCGCCACTCAAAAACAAACTAATCAAATCAAAGTCGATTTTAAGTAGTCGATTTCGGTTTAAAAGGTTCCTCAATCGTTTATCCCTAATACTTAATTTTTTAAGCCTCTTTTGGCTTTGAAATTAATTTTTATATAGACGCATGTCAGCTCAACATGGGAAACCTGAGCGGCTATTATCAGAAATGAGATAGTGACCGGCATTAACAGTATTAAAGCAATACCGTTGATGTGAGAGCCATTTGGCTAACCAACCCCTCAAAGGGAGACATTCACCCATTGGGGGAACGTGTCTTTCTTTGGGTTAAACCTCTTAAAATGGAAGGACACAATATTATGAACAATCAAAATCAATCAACTCGCCAAAACACCATCATTTTCACTGGCAATGTTTCACAAGTTAAACCCATTCAGGGCGGCGCATGTGCAATATCGTTAGCGTATAACGAAGGTTCAATGGTTAATGGACAATGGGAAACTAAAGATACTTTGTTTCTCGAAGCTTATATTCCTGCAAAACTTAATTTTCAACCCAATATTGGCGACAAAATGACAGTTAACGGGTTTATGGCCTCAAACAATTACCAACCTCAAAATGGTACAAAACGTTATGGTATGAAAATTGTTGTAAATGAAGTTGTTGAATATTCTGCAAAAACAGAACGCAACACTTCTAATACCCATAACAATACACCGCAAGGGCAATATACTAATGCTCCTCAAGGACAATATGCTAATGCACCGCAACAGCAACATGCTCCTCAAGGACAATATGCTAATGCACCGCAACAGCAACATGCTCCTCAAGGACAATATGCTAATGCACCGCAACAGCAATATGCTCCTCAAGGGCAATATGCCAATGCACCGCAACAGCAACATGCTCCGCAAGGACAATATGCCAATGCACCGCAACAGCGTGCGGCACAGTACCAACATAATTCTAGACCAAACAACTCTTTCCAAAGAGGCAATGGTTTTCAGAATTAATTAAACATCAACCCAACAGGGATATCGTCCCTGTTGGGTACGCATTAATCCGAGTATTATGATTACTGAAACAGTAAGTTATTGGATGCCTTTTATTTCGATTGGAATCGTCATTGTTGGAGGGTTATGTATGGGTATATACCATATTGCAACGTTCAATGATGAAAGATCGAAAGAGAAATCAAAAGACAATAACTAAATTTATGCTCAATCACCCTTGAGGACACACCCTCACGGGATGGTGTTCCTCAAAATTTGGAGAACACAATGAGTAACAAAACCCTATCTTCTCAAGCGGCATACTATCGTCGTCGCAAGCAGAAAATTTTAAAAAAACTTATACAAATTCGAGACTCAGATGTAGTTGATGAGAAGTTTCTTAAAACTTCACGCCGCCTATCTAGAACTGACTCAGAAATGAGTCAATTGATGAATTTATGTAAGTAAACCCCATTTAAATATTTACTACCCAAGCGGGAACATCACCCGCATGGGATTGGTGTTTCTCGCGTTCCTGGAGGACACATCAATGCGTAAATCTAAAATCAATCATCAGGTGCAACCGTTTTGGTCGCTACCTGAAACAATCCATCACACACTAGACAGAGACATTGTTGATTCGATTCGTCGAGGCAATGAGAAATGTTCTGCAATGATGATGATGGATCCTCACTTTGAACATAAGACTAATCAGTATCACATAGCGTGGACTCAAAACGACATTGATATGCTTTTAGAAGGCATGTTGATTCGAAGTTTAGAGATCCTTCGAAATGCTAATCCTGATAACGAGTTGTTTAAGGAAGAAATTATGTGGCAATCGACACCTCAGTTTGCTGAGGTATGTAGACATGCCGGATATAACCCTCGAATAATTCGTGATGAAGTAAAAAACATAATGAGCAAATACGGTAAGCAGGTTGAAGTTGACCAGCTTGATGAGTTTGTGCATTGGTGTAATTTTTTTGGCGAAATGTTCAAAGAGAAAATAGGCGTTAAGGTTGTTAAGCAAGGTTTGATGAAGATACTTGTTGAGCATATCAACGGGGATTACGAACTTACTACAATTTTAAAGCAAATAGGCGAACTGATGGATGATCTCTATCTTGCA
>NZ_JACJFI010000286.1 GCF_014164505.1 Shewanella sp. SG41-4
TGATGGGGCATTAGATATTACATTAGGGCCCGTGGTTAATTTGTGGGGTTTTGGTCCCGATAAGCGACCTACAACCATCCCAACTCAAGCTCAAATAGATAACGCTAAAGCTAAGATGGGCATCAAGGAATTGTCGATAAAAGACTTAACATTAATTAAGCATAATGCTGACTTATATGTTGATTTATCCTCGATAGCAAAAGGCTTTGGTGTTGATAAAATTGCCGCTTTATTGGATAAGTATCATGCATCCGGTTATTTAGTCGAAATAGGCGGTGAGCTCAATGTTAAAGGTACTAAGGCCGATAATATTCCATGGCGAGTGGCTGTTGAGCAACCTACGAGTGAAGGACAAGCGGTTCAACAAGTGATTGAGCCTGGCACAATGTCATTAGCAACATCAGGTGATTATCGTAACTTTTATCAAGAGAATGGCGAACGATTTTCACATTTAATTGATCCTCGTAACGGTTACCCTATTAAGCATCAACTTGCCTCAGCAACCGTGTTACACTCTAGTTGTATGACCGCAGATGGATATGCCACCGCTATGATGGTGTTAGGTACTGAGGCTTCATTGGCGCTTGCTAAAGAGAAAAATTTAGCAGTAATGTTAATCGAGAAGCAAGAACAGGGTTATCAGGTCTATTACAGCGATGCGTTTAAATCGTATGTTAAGTAGGTTCTTTATTTTTAAACTGATTAATTAAAACACGTTATACCCTAATCTGAATGAGTAATTGGAGTCTGTAATGAGCACATTTATAGCAGCGTTTGTAATGTTATTATTGTTCTTTTTGTTAATGTCTATCGGCTATATCGTAAAGAAGAAAGCGGTAGAGGGTAGTTGTGGTGGCTTAGGTGTTTTAGGTATTGAGAAAGCATGTGATTGTGACGATCCATGTGATAAACGCAAACGCCGTATGGAAAAAGAGCAAGCTCGTAATGAGTTGCTTAATCAAAATCGAATTATTTAACGTCGTAAATACTTAAAGCATCGGTTATTAAACTAATGCTTTGTAAAGAGCCTTCATTTAGAAGGCTTTTTTATGTTCGTGTATTGCTAACGAGTTACAAAGCTTAGTTATAATGATAATGGTTATCAATTATAAGCGCTTGAAAACAAAAGGAAATTTGCATTTTTACCTATAGTGTTTTATCCTGTTTGTAATTGATCGAGATCACATTATTTATCGAGGACATTGCTATGAAAGGTCATCCTAAAGTCATCAGCCAACTCAATCGTGTACTTACCTGCGAGCTGACAGCCATCAATCAATATTTTTTACATGCACGCATGTTTAAACATTGGGGATTGGAAAAGCTTAATGAGAAAGAGTATAAAAAATCGATTGAAGACATGAAGCATGCTGACAAGCTGATTGAACGTGTATTGTTTCTCGAAGGTTTACCTAACCTACAACAGTTAGATAAATTACGTATTGGTGAGCACGCTGAAGAAATGCTTAGCTGTGATCTAACGGCTATTACGGAGCAAATTGCCGTTTTGCGTGAAGCCATTAAGGTATGCGAAACTCAGCAAGATTATGTTAGCCGCGATTTATTTGAAGATTTACTCGAAGATGAAGAAGAACATTTAGATTGGATTGAGTCTCAGCAAGAGCTAATTAATCAAACGGGTATTCAAAATTATCTTCAATCACAAATTAACGACTAATAGGACATTATTATGAAAGGTCATCCAGAAGTCATCGATGCTTTAAATAGTTTATTAACCGGCGAATTGTCTGCCATGGATCAATATTTTGTCCATGCTCATATGTATGAAGATTGGGGATTCAATGAACTGTATACCCGTATTCTGCATGAGTCAGACGACGAGAAGTTGCATGCTGCTAAATTGGTTCAACGCATTTTGTTTTTAGAAGGCACTCCAGATGTTGGTAGCCGTGAAGCGTTGAATATTGGCAAAGATGTGCAAGAAATGCTGCAAAATGATCTTGCGTACGAATATCATGTAGCAGATCATTTACGTAAAGTTATCGCGCTATGTGAAGAAAAAGCGGATTATCAAAGCCGTGAAATTTTAGAAGTATTATTAGATGACACTGAATCTGATCATATGTACTGGTTAGAGAAGCAACTCGGTCTTATTGAACGTGTTGGTTTACAAAACTATTTACAGACCAAAATGTAATCATTGCTAGAGACCAAAGTATTTTACAGAAGCCCAACTAAGTTTGGGCTTTTTTGTGTCTGTAAGAGAATGATTGAATACTGTTTTTATATACAGTATCATTGTTTCAATTAAGATAATGATGATGGTTATAGAATGCGTAAAATCATTCACATCGATATGGATTGTTATTTTGCCGCGGTAGAAATGCGCGATTTTCCTGAACTACGAGGAAAGCCCATTGCTGTCGGCGGCAGAAGTGACCGCCGAGGTGTGATAAGTACCTGCAGCTATGAGGCCCGCAAATTTGGGGTGCGTAGCGCTATGTCCAGTTATCATGCTTTGCAGTTGTGTCCGCAGTTGATTTTAGTGCCAGGGCGGATGGAAGTGTATAAATCAGTGTCACTGCAAATACGTGAGATTTTTCATCGATATACTGATCTTGTCGAACCCTTGTCTTTAGACGAAGCTTATCTTGATGTTACAGATTGCGACCTTCACCAAGGCAGTGCGACATTAATTGCCAAGGCGATACGAGATGAAATTTTTGAGGTCACTGGATTAACGGCTTCAGCAGGTATTGCACCCATTAAGTTTTTAGCCAAAATTGCATCCGATTTAAATAAGCCTAATGGACAATATGTTATCACCCCAAGTCAAATTGCTGATTTTGTAAAAGACCTACCGCTGAGTAAAATTCCTGGAGTTGGTAAAGTCACTTCAAAAAAGTTAGCCGCTATTGGCTTAACCACTTGTTATGATGTGCAGCAATACCCTAAAGTGCAATTAATTGAGGCCTTTGGTAAGTTTGGCCATGTGTTGGCTGAGCGTGCTCAAGGGATCGATTTAAGACAAATTAGTCCGCATCGAGTGCGTAAGTCTGTCGGCGTTGAAACCACATTAGCCAAAGACATTTTTACGTTAGAGCAATGTCATCAGGTATTACCGCAGCTTATTCAAGAGCTGAGTACTCGGGTTCGTCGCAGTGCAAAAGACCGACAGATCCATAAGCAGGTTGTGAAACTGAAATTTAATGATTTTAAGCAGACAACCATCGAGCATCGCAGTGATGAGATTTCGATTAACCTGTTTCATGAGTTATTGCTGCAAGCATTACAACGAAGCCAAGGGCGAGGAATTCGGTTACTCGGTGTGAGCGTTGGCCTAGCGGATGTGACGTTGAACAAGACTGATAACAGTACTGATCAAATTACCCAGCTCGATTTACAATTTTAGGCTTACATTTTATAACTGAAACGAGAAACAGCAAAAAGGCGACATTTCTGTCGCCTTTGATTGATGTCCTATCTGCCGATTATGACCATAATCTTTCGAACCATTATGCTTCTTTAGCAGGAATGCGCTCTAATACTGCAAGCAGTAATTTCCAATATTGACCAACCGTGGTGATGTTGACCATTTCATCTGGGCTGTGCGGATAACGAATCGTCGGACCAATCGATACCATGTCCATGTGCGGATAAGGTTCTTTAAATAAACCACATTCAAGACCCGCATGAATAACCATCACGGTAGGATCTTTTTTATAAATATCGTTATAGGTGTCACGCACAATTGCCATAACAGGTGAGCTAGTGTCTGGTTTCCAACCTGGATAAGCACCGCTTAAATCAATGCTAGCACCCGATAGATTTGATAGTGCGGTTAGCATACCAGTGACTTCTTCACGCCCCGAATCGATTAATGAACGAATAAGGCATAATATTTCTACGCTTTCATCTTCAGTGCTGATCACGCCGATATTTAATGATGTTTCAGTGACGCCTTCTACTTCATCGCTCATGCGGATAACACCGTTAGGGCTAGCATGTAATAAGTCGATTAAGGTATTTTGCGCTTCTTCGTCCATCACTTTTGTTGGTGCATCAATTGCGGCTAACGTGAGTAACATGGCAGGATCAGCTACGGCTAACTCTTCACGCACTAACGCTTGAAATGACTCAATAGCTTGTTTTAATGCTTCAACATTTTCAGCTGGCAACATCAATTGAACGTTAGCTTCACGCGGAATCGCATTACGCAGCGAACCACCACTAAAGCTGATTAGCTCTAAGGCTAATTCGTCACTGTATTTAAATAAAAATCGCGCTAATAACTTGTTAGCGTTACCACGACCAAGGTGAATATTGACACCAGAATGGCCGCCTTTTAAACCCGACATAGTCAGTGAAAAGCTGGCGTTGCTTTGTTCTGGTGCTTGCCAAGACATTGGTACACTTATTTGTGCATCAACACCGCCGGCGCAACCCATGTAGATTTCACCTTCTTGCTCTGAATCAGTATTAATTAAAATTTCA
>NZ_JACJFI010000287.1 GCF_014164505.1 Shewanella sp. SG41-4
GTTTTGTTTTGTTATATTTTTTTGTGAAGTGTGAAGTGTGAAGTTTGGGTTATTTCCCCTTTATCTAACCCGTTAGCGCTTGGTTGTTATAACCAAGCGCTTTTTTTATGAAAAAAACAGGACAATAAATGTTATTGCTCGCGACTTAACTCCATAATGCCTGCGGTTTTTGAACCAAATAATTGCTGATGTAAACGCCCAGCAAATTCATCGGTCATTCCAGAAATATAATCAGCAATCACCCGCATTGGATTATTATTGGCATTCCGCTCTGCTAACCATCGGTCCCGAGTATTAATCGGTAACAGGCGTTCAGGATCCGAGGCAAACGCTTCAAACAATTCCATCACAATCTGTTGGCCTTTGTATTCCAACATCTGGATTTCAGGTTTACGAATAACATACTTGAATACTAATTGTTTCAGTACATGCAATGCTGCAGCAAAGTCGGGCTCTAATTCGGCATTATATTTTAATAAGTCTTCGTCAAATTGTGGGTTAGTGCTAATGCCAATCGCGGTGACGAAACCGTTGACTAAGGTACCGATAGCATCTTTGCGTAAATGATGTTCATGAGAGAATAGCTTGTCACCAATTTTAGCGATTTCTGATATTAGCCATTCATCTTTGATTTCAGTTAACTGCCCAACCACATCGCGATGCCACTGATTCTGGTTGACAATCCCCATGACAATAGCATCTTCGAGATCGTGTACTGCATAAGCAATATCATCTGCTAATTCCATAATCGAGCAATCAAATGACTTATAGCGAGTTTTCAAATGGGGATAATCAACGTGTGTCTGACTTTGTTCACTGCTGATAAATAACTGCCTATCTGATTCTGATAATGCCGCTAATACCCAATCAATAATGGGCATATCATCATCAAACAATCCTTTTACAGGTGGCCATTCTGAGGGTTTTAATTGGCGATGGTTGGCAATGTCGGGCCTAAGCTGATCGATATACAATTGCGAATACGTTGCTGGGTATTTCATTACCCCAAGCAAAGTACGCCGAGTAAGGTTCATCCCCCATGAAGGGGTATAGGGTTCTAAACGAGTTAAAATTCGAAAAGTTTGCCCATTGCCTTCAAAGCCACCGTGATGGCGCATCATGTAATTTAATGCGACTTCACCGCCGTGGCCAAAAGGTGGATGACCGATGTCGTGAGCCAAACAAATTGATTCAATGAGGCTCATTGAATTGAGTAAATACCTAAGGTCCGGATATTTTCGACGCAGCTGAGCAGTTATGCCGGTACCAATTTGTGATACTTCTAATGAATGTGTTAGCCGAGTACGATAAAAGTCATTCATGCCAACGCCAAGCACTTGCGTTTTGGCTTGAAGCCGACGAAATGCTGCTGAATGCAGAATACGTGCACGATCACGCTGATATGGGCTGCGATGATCATTACGGCGCTGTTTATCTTCACCGAGTAAACGTTGCTGCCAACGACTGTTCTGTTCTGTATTACTGGACTCGATGGTGTTATCAGGCATAAAATTCCTTTACAACATTTGATTAATTTCGTCTAAATTCAAGGTGAAACTTGGAATAAAACAATCACGGAAATAACTTACTGCCGGGTTAGGGTTGTCGTCTAACATTTGTTCTAAACGTTTACGGGCACTATTAAATTCACTGTTACCGGCTTTTTGTTCTTCTAAGCACTTTAAATATGCGCAGAGAGTATCGGCTGCTTTAACAATGGCTTTGTATTGTGGATCCGCTTCTTCACTGATAAACAGGCTGCGGTAATCGTCTTTAAACTCATCAGGCACCATTTCTAACATTCTCTGTTCAGCTATGGCTTCAATCTTTTTATATTCGGCTTCTATTTCTTTATTAAAGTATTTTACTGGTGTGGGTAAATCGCCAGTTAAAATTTCGCTAGCATCATGATAGATGGCAATGGTTGCCGCTTTATTGGCGTCTAAGTCAGTAGCGAATTTTTTATTGCTGATAATCACTAAAGCGTGAGCGACCATCGCCACTTGTAGTGAATGCTCTTGAACGTTTTCGCGGCGCACGTTATGCATTAACGGCCAGCGTTGGATTAGTTTCATCCGAGATAAATGGGCAAATAAATGACTCATGAGACTCCTTACTGCGCTCAATAGTTTGTCTCAGCTTACATGAGCTTATCGATAAAAAAAAGCGACTGTTCAGTCGCTTAGTGTTTTATTGAACAGTTCTTTCGATAAGGTGCTATTGGCGGTAGTCTTCCAAGAAATCACCAAACTCGGTGAGCGCTTTAGCCAAGTCTTCTTTATAGGGTAAAAAAACCACTCTAAGGTGATCTGGCTCAGGCCAGTTAAAGGCAGTTCCTTGAACTAACAGAATTTTTTTGGTTTTTAATAAATCAAGCACCAAACGTTCATCATCACGTAAATTAAACTTTTTCATGTCTAATTTGGGGAATGCGTATAAGGCACCTTTAGGTTTCTTACAGCTGACCCCAGGGATTTGATTAAGCAGTTCGTAAACCGCATCACGTTGTATGGTTAAACGGCCGTTAGGCAATATCAGTTCATTAATTGACTGATAACCGCCTAATGCCGTTTGAATAGCATGTTGATTGGGTACATTTGCACACAGACGCATTGACGCGAGCATTTCTAGGCCTTCAATGTAACTTTTAGCAGCTTTTAAATTACCCGACAACATCATCCAACCTACACGAAAACCTGCTGCGCGATAGGCTTTAGATAAACCGTTAAAGGTAATGGTAAGAATGTCATCAGACAAACCCGCAGCAGGAATGTGTTTGGCTTCGTCGTACAAAATTTTATCGTAAATTTCATCAGCGAATAATATTAAATCGTGTTGACGACATAGCTCAACAACCTCTAACAACAATTCTTTACTGTAAACAGCGCCAGTTGGATTGTTTGGGTTGATTATCACAATCGCACGTGTGCGGCTGCTTATTTTACTTTTAATATCGTCTAAGTCTGGAAACCAATCGGCCTCTTCATCGCAGCGATAATGCACTGCTTTGCCACCAGCAAGGTTTGCTGCAGCTGTCCATAATGGATAATCAGGCGATGGAATTAACACTTCATCGTCGGTGTTAAGCAGCCCTTGCATAGCCATTACGATCAATTCAGATACGCCATTACCTATGTAGATATCTTCAATATCGACGCCAAAAATACCTTGAGCTTGGTAATGCTGCACAATGGCTTTACGCGCTGAGAATAAGCCTTTTGACTCGCAGTAACCTTGGGCACTGGGTAAGTTTAGAATAACGTCTCGAACGATCTCTTCCGGGGCTTCAAATCCAAAGGGGGCAGGGTTGCCGATATTAAGCTTTAAAATACGATGACCTTCGTCTTCTAAACGACGGGCTTCTTTATGTACTGGTCCGCGGATATCATAACAAACGGAATCAAGCTTATTGGATTTGATAATGGGTCGCATACGACTACTCTCGATAACTAAATACGGCTTAAGTTAGCGAACCATAACGAATTTATTGGCATTGTGAAAGAGGAAATAAGCAAAATGAATAATAATATTAGTGTTAAATGCTAATTGTGGACGTAAATTAGCTATCGCTTTAGTGTTATATGCTATTTTTAGATTGCATATCAGTATGTGTATAGTGTTTGATAACAAAAAAGCCAGCACTAAGTGCTGGCTTTTGCTGAGTTGACTTGTGTTATTGCTATTTTACGAATAACTCAAGTTAACGGCCGATTAAACGCGCTTCTTGAACTCGCCTGTACGAGTATCAATTTCAATTTTGTCACCCACTTTAACAAAGTCAGCAACAGTAACAGTTCCACCACCAGTAATGGTAGCTGGCTTCATTACTTTACCTGAAGTGTCGCCACGAGCAGAAGGCTCGGTGTAGATAACTTCACGAACAATGTGCACTGGTAATTCAACAGAAATAGCCTTGCCTTCATAGAAAGTCACTTGGCAAACGTCTTCCATACCATCAATGATATAGTCAGCAGCATCACCTAAGTTGTCAGCTTCTACATCATACTGGTTGTATTCTTCATCCATGAATACATACATAGGGTCAGCGAAGTATGAGTAAGTACAATCAAGACGTTCTAAAATGATATCGTCTAATTTGTCTTCACCTTTGAAGGTTTGTTCAGTACCAGAATCTAGCAATACGTTCTTTAATTTTAACTTAACGATTGCAGCGTTACGGCCAGAACGAGTTGTTTCAGTCTTCTGAACAACCCATGGGCTGCCATCTAACATGATCACGTTACCAGGACGGATTTCATGAGCAGTTTTCATTTCACTATTTCCTATATATTTAGACTTTTTTTATTTATAGAGCAGTATCTTAGCTATTGTTAACGAATTGAACTAGTCGACTCGCAAGATCTGCTTCATTTAACGCATTAATTGGCCATTCAATAGCATGTTGCATTAAAGACAAATTAACAGAATGTAATTGTTG
>NZ_JACJFI010000288.1 GCF_014164505.1 Shewanella sp. SG41-4
AAAGATGGTCCTTCAGCTGGTGCAGCAATGTGTACTGCTTTAGTGTCTAGCTTAACGGGTAACCCTGTGCGCAGTGATGTGGCAATGACAGGTGAAATTACTTTACGTGGTGAAGTATTACCCATTGGCGGTTTAAAAGAAAAGTTATTAGCAGCACATCGCGGCGGAATTAAGCATGTCTTAATTCCTCAAGAAAATGAACGCGATCTGGAAGAAATTCCTGCAAATGTGATTGCCGATTTAATCATTCATCCAGTGCGTTGGATTGATGAAGTGTTGAAATTGGCGCTTGAGCGACCAGTTGAAGGCTTTGAAGTGGTTAAAAAATAGCTTGTTAGTTAAAAAATTGCTGTAGAGCATGAAAAAAATGAAAAAAGGGGCTTAACAAAACGCTGACCTGTGGTAGCCTAGGTCAGTGGATAGTCAGACGCACCAAGCCCTTGGGGCATCTGATGTCGAGCAGTATCCAATTTCATTTTTTGGTTTTCGTACTAAGTTTGGTGTGTTATCAAGCTTATAAAATAAAGCCTCCGCAGACCGCTCTAAACATAGATTTGGTTGCGGCGCGACAATAACATTCAAGGGGATGACATGAACAAATCTGAACTAATCGAGAAAATCGCATCTGGTGCTGATATTTCTAAAGCTGCTGCTGGCCGCGCACTGGATTCTTTTATCGCTGCGGTAACGGAAGGTCTTAAAGATGGCGATAAGATTTCTCTAGTTGGTTTTGGTACATTTGAAGTACGTCAACGTGCTGAGCGTACTGGCCGTAACCCACAAACGGGTAATGAAATTAAAATTGCTGCTGCGAACATTCCTGCGTTCAAAGCTGGCAAAGCGCTAAAAGACGCCGTTAACTCGTAGTTAATAACGTTGCCTTTGTAAGGCATTCGTAATACAAGCACTGCTTAGGCGGTGCTTTTTACGAAAAGCAATATTGTTATGCTAGGCATAATATATATTGGGAGTATTGGGTCATACCCGTGGTAGCGTCTGATAACTCCATATAATTTACAATAAGGCGCATCCACAAGGTGATGCGCCTTTTTATTTTATTAATCGCAACAAGCGAGAATTCAGATGTTAGAAAAAATTCGTGAAGGATCACAGGGGATTGTTGCTAAAACAATTTTAGTACTTGTGATACTTTCTTTTGCTTTTGCCGGTGTGAGCAGTTATTTAGGCTCAAACACAGGTGTACCTGCTGCAGTTGTTAACGGCGACGAAATTGGCGCCAACGAACTTGAACAGGCTTTTCAAAATGAACGCTCGCGTATTGAGCAACAGCTAGGCGAAATGTTTACTGCATTAGCGGCTGATGAATCTTACATGAACGGTATTAAACAAGGTGTATTGGATCGTCTAATTGCCGATAAACTCATTGATCAGGCAGCCAATAAATTGGGCTTACGTGTATCTGATGAGCAAATCAAGAAAGCGATTATCGAAGAGCCTGCTTTTCAAACCGCGGGTCAATTTGATAACGAACGTTACCTTGCGGTATTGCGTCAGCTAGGCTATCAAACCACAAGTTTTAGAAACATGATGCGCGTAGATATGACTCGTCGTCAGTTATTAAATGCGCTTGTCGGTAGTGAGTTTGTTCTAGACGGAGAAGCTAAACAGCTTGCAGAAGTTCAAGGCCAAACCCGTGATATCCGCTACTTAGTCGTCGACTCAACACCGTTTTTATCAACTGTGTCTATTTCTGATGAAGAAGCTCAAACCTATTACGATGCGAATGTGTCGCAATATATGAGCCCTGAAAAAGTCAGCGTTGAGTATGTTGAGTTGAATGTTGCTGACATGGCTAAAAGCAGCGAAACCTCTGATGAAGAAGTGAAAGCTTATTACGACGAGAATAAAGCCCAGTATCAAACAGCTGAAAAACGTCTTGCTGCACATATTTTTGTAGCTTCAACTGACGATGACAGTGCAGATAAAGCCAAAGCTGACGCCATTGAATCCAAGTTAACAGCTGGTGAAGATTTTGCTGACGTAGCAAAAACAGATTCTGACGATCAACTTAGTGCTCAACAGGGCGGTAAGTTAGATTGGTTTGAACAAGGTGTAATGGATGCTGCATTTGATGAAGCACTTTTTGGACTACAAAAAGATCAAGTCTCGTCAATTGTGAAAAGTGAGTTTGGTTACCACATTATTAAGCTGCTTGATTTACAAGCTAGCCAAGCAACCGCTTTTGAAAATGTTAAAGCGAAAATTGTTGCTCAGCTACAAGAAAAGAAAGCGTTAGATGTGTTCTATAGCTTACAAACTAAGTTGGCTGATACCAGTTACGAAATCCCTGATACTTTAGCTGAAACTGCGCAAGCGGTTAATGCAAAAGTACAAACAACGCAGTTATTCTCGCGTGATGACGTACCGGCTAAATTTAACAATCCTGAGTTTATTAAAGCTGCTTTTTCTGACCAGGTGTTAGCAAGTGGTTTGAACAGCGATGTGATTGAACTTGCGCCAAACCATGTAGTGGTTATTCGCATGAAAAAACATCAAACTGCTGGTGTCATGGGCTTTGTTGAAGTAAAAGCAGGTATTGTTGACCGTTTGAAGCAAGATAAAGCGAATGACGGTGCTCGTGATAAAGCTGCTGAATATATGGCACAGTTAAAAGCGGGTAATGACACTCTAACAGGTGGTTCGTTGACGACGTTAGCTAAATTAGGTCGCTTTAATCAGGATATTGATCAAGCTATCACCAACAAAGCCTTTAAGATTGCCGCTCCTGCTGAAAATGGTGTCACAATTGATACTGCAGCTTTGGCGACAGGTTATGCGGTTATTGTGGTTGATAAAGTCAATAAAGCTGAAGGCATTAATGACAACCTAATCAATACACTAAAACAACGTATTGCGCCTCAATACAGCGAAGCTGATTATCGTGCAGTGGTTGCCTCTCTTAAAGCTGATTCTGAAATTGAGTATCCAGTTGCCGACTAGTTAAGTCGTCGCAACAGATGAAATACTAAAAGACCTAGGCTCACGTCTAGGTCTTTTTGTTTATAAGGTGTTAAGCCATGAAGACCATCTCTAATACACAATCTAGTGAATTGTTTGTGTTATCGCACTACAGCGATGACTTATTCGAATCGATTAAGGGCGTGGCTTTACAATTCAAAAATATTACTTTCGAGCGATGCCATTTTACCCAATGTGATTTTAGTCAAAGTGATTTCTATCATTGCCATTTTATTGAGTGTGTTTTTAGCCAATGTAATTTAAGTGTAATGTCAGTGGTTGCTACAGAGTTTGATGACGTTACTTTTAGCGACTGTAAAGCCATAGGTATTGATTGGACTACAGCTCAGTGGCCGCAATTTATGACTCAAACCACGATTAAGTTTGAACGATGTATGCTCAATGGCAGTAATTTTTATTCGCTGCATTTACCCGAGTTTTCACTTGTTGATTGCCGCGCCCATGATGTCGACTTTAGAGAAGCTAATTTAAGCAAAGCAGATTTGCGTATGACCGACTTTAATTTAAGCCAATTTAGTCATACAAATTTAACTAAGGCGAATTTTACCGATGCGTTGAATTATCAAATCGATATTACTGCTAATAACGTTAAGCAAGCTAAATTCAGTCGGTTCGAAGCCTTAAGTTTACTCGAAGGTTTGGATATTCAATTAGTCGACTAGCGTACATTGCCACATTTTTAATGCAAAAAGTGTGTTTTATTGTATGCGTTTAAATAACCCGTTAATTTATATTAGTTATGATAAATAATTGGCTGTAATAATTTAATCCAAAAGGAGAGGGCATGAGCCACAGACTTGATCAGGCATTTGAACGTGCATTAGCCTATTTAGATCAACACTTAAATGAGCCTTTTGATCGACAAGTGTTGGCCGATATTGCCCACATCCCACGATGTCATTTCGACCCATTGTTTACAGCGCTGTACCATATGTCTATTGACGCTTATGTTGAATTACTCAAAAGTCTGGAAGCTGCCCATTTATTAGGTTTCGGCACGCAAGTCTCTCTGGCCACTATAGCGGCTAAATTGGCGTATCGTAACGAGCAACACTTTATTGAATCATTTACTCGTAGTATTGGCCAAAGCCCAGAATCGTTTCAACAAGCGCCAGATTGGGGCAATTTTTTTGCTAAACAGAAACCACTTAAATCCTTTCAAGCTGACGTTAGTCAGCAAGATAAGCAATCTTACTCAGTTGATATTATCTCATTTGATACGCAATCATTAGCGGTAATGGAACATCATGGTGATCCAGCTTTATTACCTCAAACCATTGCACATTTTATTGAGTGGCGTCGACAGTTTGGCTTATCTCCTACAGACAGTAGAACCTTTAATCTGCTTTATTTAACCTCTGAATCATCTGTTAAAACGCAATATCGAATCGATATTGGATTATCGTTAAATAACGACATACAAGCTTTAGTGTC
>NZ_JACJFI010000289.1 GCF_014164505.1 Shewanella sp. SG41-4
TGCAGCGGTCCGAAGGTAAAAATACCCAAACTTAAAATATAAAGTTGCTTATCTAGATCTAGGCTAACAATTGCGAGGGTGAAAATGGAACCAATCGCCATCCATATAATCGCACCAGTTTGATATTGTTTGGCTGTACGCGTATTGACGTTAGTGTCTTGTGCGTCAGTGGTGTCTTGTTGATGAAATTCAGCCAGTTGCTCTGGAGAGTATTCTTTAGTTGAAATAATGGTCCAACCCACGGCCAACATTAGTACCGCGCCACCAAAGTAAAATGCATAGCGTACAGAGTCGGCAATTTCGCCGGCTGGGGCGGTATTTTCGACATCAAATACATTGGTTAAAATATATGGCAAGGCAGATGCCACCACCGCACCAATACCAATGAAAAAGCTCTGCATTGCATAGCCTTGGGTACGCTGGTTTTTGGGAAGATTATCGCCGACAAAAGCACGAAACGGTTCCATGGCGATATTGATTGAGGCATCCATAATCCACAACATACCTGCAGCAATCCATAACGTAGGTGAATGCGGCATGATAAATAGCGACAAGGTGGTTAATACTGCACCAATTAAAAAATAGGGGCGACGACGGCCAAGGCTATTCCAAGTATTGTCACTTAAGTAACCAATAATAGGTTGTACAATGAGACCCGTGAGCGGTGCGGCAATCCATAAAATGGGAATGTCATCAATGGATGCTCCTAAGGTTTGAAAGATACGGCTGACATTGGCGTTTTGCAGTGCGAAACCAAATTGGATCCCCAAAAAGCCAAAACACATATTGAAGATTTGCCAAAAATTAAGCTGCGGTTGTTGGGTGACGTTTTTATGATTATTGTCAGACATGTGACATCCTTTTTGGTAAGTCGTTGTGCTTACTTCTTGTAATTTTACTGCTTATGTCGAATTCGATGATAACCATTGAGATGGTTACGCTAAATATTAATAGTTAAAAAAATGGCGAATACGCATCTCCCTAAGACGGGTATTCGCCAAGACCTTCGCTTTATCCATTAGCGACTTTCGTCAAATAATCAATGGATTAAGTTAATCAAGGTACTCTAAAACTGATGGTCTCCATGGCTGAAGACACACCAGAAACGACCTAAACCATTCCATCCTGCAATTAGAAACGAAACAGCATGTTTTATAGTATCCTCGAGCTTGTTCTTGGTACAACTGACTACATACGTATTCATGCTTTGTTAGTAACCGAATACGAACACTTATGTAACATTCCAGTGTTACAAGGCTTTAAAACGAATCGCGGTACCCCCACTGGCTGCTAAGTTCAGTGTCATCGCGTCATTTGCAGTAATGATTTTGGTTTCAATCACGTAATCATATGGATTAGTTAACCAATCAGCTTTATCACCGTCACGATAAATTTCGGCCTGGTAGCGTTTCCCCTGCGTGAGGAAGTCTAATTTTAACGTCAATTTTCGTGAATCTTCATCAGTTAATGCGCCTAGATACCAGTCTTCAGCCCCGCGCTGTTTTCTTGCAAAGGCAACATAGTCACCAATTTCACCCGCAAGGGCGATACTGTCGCTCCAATCTGTCGGTACATCTTGAATAAACTGAAAAACATCAAGACGTTGCACATAGTTACGCGGTAAGTCTGCAGCCATTTGAATCGGGCTGTACAACACAACATATAAGGCTAATTGCTTAGTGAGTGTGGTTTTTACGCGGTTAACCGCATCTAGACCTTCAGGCGCTAAATTAAAGATCCCAGGGGTGAAGTCCATCGGCCCAGCCAGCATACGGGTATAAGGTAGAATTGCCGTATGTTCTGGAGTATTAGGTGGGCTTCCCCATGCATTAAACTCTTGGCCTCGAGCGCCTTCGCGTGCTATCCAATTTGGGTAAGTACGACGTAAACCGGTATCTTTAATCGGCTCGTGAGTATTAATGCTAATGCCACGTTTTGCGGCTTCGGTAACGCTACGTAGATATTCGTTAACCATAAATTGGCCGTCGTGCCATTCATGGCGCACTATACCATTTTCATCAACGCGCTTAATGTCACCACCGTCTGCTACGTAACCAGTTTTAACTTGAGTCACGCCATGTTTTTGATATAAATCATAAGCATCACTCATTTGATTTCGGTAATTAGTGACTGAACCAGAGGTTTCATGATGACCAATTAAACGGACATTTTTACTGTGTCCATATTGAGTTATCTCATCGATGTCAAAATCAGGATAAGCTTTAGTAAAGCTAAACACGTCGCCGTTATCGAACCAACTTCCATCCCAGCCTTCATTCCAACCTTCAACCAATACTCCATCAAACCCATATTGGGCGGCAAAGTCCATATAACGCTTGGTTTCGCTGGTGGTTGCGCCATGCTTAGGACCGCTACCCCAAGTATTTTCATTGAGGTGCATACCCCACCAAATGCCGACGTATTTACCTGGTTGCACCCAAGACACATCACCTAATTTATTGGGTTCATTAAGATTAAGGATCAGGTCTGAGTTAAGTAAACCTGGGGCATCTTTAGCAATTTGAATCGTACGCCAAGGTGTTGAAAAGCCAGGTTGAGTCTTCACTCGAATACCGTCCGACCATGGCGTTAAATCAGCACGTAGAATACCGTCACGCCCTTGATTAAGCACCATTGTGGCATAATCGGTGAGGGCGGCTTCATGGATGCTTAAATGCACGCCATCAGCCGTTCTAAAAGTCATAGGTGTGTGGGCTCGGTCGATTTTATCAAGTGAGGTTGTACGGTATAAATATTCGTATCGGTTCCAGCCGCGCCCGGGGATCCACCATGCGGTTGTGTGTTGTGGGTCTGGGATGGCAAATTCAGTTAATTCATCGGTAATATCAAGTTTCGGTGTGTTAGCCAGCCCGGTTTGTTTTGGCACCAGGTAACGAAAGCCAATACCGTCATTAAACGCTTTAAATTCGATATCGAAGTCAATTTTGCCGTTACTCAGGGTGGCGACCACGCGGTTGTAATGATCGCGGATATTTTCACGCTCCCCCCAAGGTTGCTGCCATGTTTGGTCTACGTTGCTGTTAGTCACATGCTTAATGTTGAAATCAGTACCTAATTCACCTAACTGTTGAAATACCAACCCTAATTTACTTGGATTAATAACAATATTGTCATTAAATTTTACTTGGTATTCAGGACGGCCATTATCATCAGTCAAACTGATATTGATATGTTTGTCTGGGGATTCGACGTTGACGGTTTTAGCTTGAGCGAGACTGGGAATGGTGGTTAGCGCGACAGCACAAGCTACTGCGATAACATTAAGTGCAAAGTGTGACTGTGTGGATAGCGGATTTGCACCGTTAAATAAAACGCGCGCCATAGTATGTCCTTGTTGATTATTATTTTATCTTTAGAACAAGTAATATAAGGCGTTGTTCGTTTATACAGCAAAGATTTGCATACGTATTCAGTGTGCCAAGCAAGTGTTTGAAGTGAAATTACGCAACAATTTTATTACCCCACGAACAATGATTGGCTCAGGGTTGATTACTTGACTCTGACATTAATTCAGCGGTGAGCTAAAATTTAAGTATGAACCTTATAACCAATTCGTAGCTAGAAATTGTGACTATTGGCATGATCCGCTCTGCTCGAACTACAACATTACGTATTTGGACATTTTCAATGAAATTAAAAATAGCGCATAATTGTGTTTAATGAATGGCGAAAAGTATTAATTTTCACATTTTAGTTGGTTTATCTCTTGGGGATATTAAATTTATTAGCGTTATTTTTAGTGCGTATGGTTATGATGGGAAAAGGCTCTTAGTATTAACTAAGAGCCTTGATTTCTATAATTCTTTTTCTACAACTTTTTGAATGTTAGATGCGCGATCATCTATTTGTTCAACATTGGTAACTGGAGAGTGGTTTAAAGTTAGAACACCATTTTTAAACTCTGCAAATTTATCACTTCTGTGATTATCACTATAGTTTTGAATCACGACTTTTTTCAAAGACTCTTTAATAATGTCTCTAGCAAAATCTTCTGAACACATTTCTTTAAATGCTTTTGCTAGAGGATGAAAGTAAACTTTAGGCCAACATTCATCATATAGGTGGCTGTAACCATCAACTTCTAATGTTGACCAGTTTACTTCAATTTCAAACTCAAAGCCTGAGTCTTTAAATATTTTTTCCTTCAAAGATCCTAATCTGTTACTTTCAAACTCTTTTGTTGCACGTCTTTCTGCTAAACCCATGGGTAATCTCCATATAAATAATAAGTGTTGAACATGTTATAAAAGTTTTTCTAACTTTCTTTTTATCAAAGAATGATAATCGTTAGGTAGTTTCTGAGCGAAACAATGTTTTAAGACAATTCGGTTAGAGTCCTTTAACATAAAGAAATTGTTACTATCAATATTAATGAATTCAAATTCCTC
>NZ_JACJFI010000028.1 GCF_014164505.1 Shewanella sp. SG41-4
CACTCGAACCTTACTGCACTGCGATGAGTTTTATTTTTATCTGGATGCAGAACTAGACGCTTATGAAGGAGACAAGCGCGTTTATTCGCAAAACTGGAACCTTCGTATTAGTCGTAACTTGGTTTGATACTGAAGTGGGTATTTAGGCCGATATTCTGTATCGCCTCAATAGAGCCTCGTATTATCCACACGTTGCCACTACACACAACCCAGAACAATGCACTAAAGGCATTAAGGACAAAACGAGTACAGAAACAAACTTAACCTATTTGGGCTTAATGAATCGGTACACCGATGCAGCCAACTGCGGGGGGAAATGATTAAAGACAAGGAATACCAAATTAAGCCCGCTTGAAAATGGTAAAATAGACTGAAAAAATTTTTATCTATCCGCGCCAGCATCAACCAGCCTTATCACCAACTGCTTGTGTACTCTGTGGTAAATTTCAGTCTACAATGCCATGCATCTATACGCATTAGCACTTACAGCAAAGGCCTTTAATGACCAATCCCTACTCAGCTAAACAGTGGCTCCAACTCAATATGCAGCAGCAAGGTTTATTACAACCTTTGGAGTCATTGCCAAAGCTTATCCAGCAATTAAGTTATGTGCAAATCGACTCTATTAATGTGGTTGAACGCGCGCATCATCATGTATTACACAGTCGCCTGCCCGAATATTCTGCCACCATGTTAGATGCAGCAATGAGCGATAAAACGGTGTTTGAGTACTGGTCCCATGCGGCTGCTTATCTGCCTATTGAAGATTACCGTTTTAGCCTGTATCGCAAACAGCAATTACAACAAGGTGGTAAGCATTGGTTTGAACCAGAACATAAAGTCATGCGTGAAGTTAAAGCCCGTATTAGTGCCGAAGGTCCATTAAAAGCAAGTCAGTTTACCCATGAATCAGATACTAAAAATGGTACTTGGTGGGACTGGAAGCCAGCTAAAAAAGCCCTCGAGCAGTTGTTTATGCAAGGCGAGTTAATGGTTGCTAAGCGCGACAAGTTTCAAAAAGTGTACGACTTAACAGAGCGAGTACTCCCAAAGCACATCGACACCACAGCACCTAGCGATACAGAATTTTCCCAACACTTGATTCAGCGTTATTTATCGGCGCATGGTTTTGGTAATTTGCAGCAAATACAATATTTACGCAAAGGCCTCAAACCTCTACTCAGCCAAACATTAGCTCAACTGTGCGAACAAGGTGATATAGCCAGCTTTACTGACTCCAGCGCCAATACACAACAAGTTTACTTCTACCAACCCACGCAGGCATTACCAACAGTAATCCCCAATAAAGTGTGGTTACTTAATCCGTTTGATAATTTAGTCATCCAACGTCAAAAACTTAAGCAGTGGTTTGGGTTTGATTACCAAATAGAAGTGTATGTGCCTGAGGCTAAACGACAGTTCGGCTATTATTCACTGCCTATTTTGTGGCGCGATCGTTTTGTTGGCCGTGTTGATGTAAAAGCCGACCGTAAAAACCACTGCTTGTTACTGCAAAACCTGCACATTGAAGACAATCTATTTCAGATGATCCACAAAGAAGTGGATAGCCGGGAAGCATTTATACCCGCATTAATTGAAGCTATCGAACATTATGCTAAATTCAACGGCTGCATGCGTTGGCAATTGGTGCAAAGTAATGATGCGGGTATTACTCAAAGATTAATAAAAGCGTGCGAGCTCGGCGGATAAACCATCACAGCCAAAAATTCAATAATAACTCATTAATATTAACAAATTACATGATTGCCTTTACGTTTCCACGTTGTATGTTCGTGCCTATTTACAATGTACTTCACCCAATATTTAGATCAATATTCATCCATGCTAACGCTGGTCATTTCAATGAGTCGAAATCGTTTGGCATTTTACTTTTACAAACTGACTAATTTTTATAATCCCCCACCGAATATGTTAACAATATGTTTCAATAATGATGCGCAAACGTTAACATCAGTCTAGCATTAATGATGCTCACTTTTGAGTTCAAATGCATATGCTAGTTTAAAGGGAAAAATATGTTTATTAAATTTACGATCTCATTTTTTGCTCTTATTTGTGGGTTGCTGCTTGTAGGTTGTACAGATACAGCGCAAGACCCTGTTGCCATAGAAAATATAAAAATAACTAAAGATTTACGGAATATAATTGAGGTGCAATCTTTAACTGGAGAACCTGCTGAAGGACGTGATTTGCCACAAGTCGACTCTCCAATTGTGACACTTGGTATGCAGTTATTTTTCAGTCAAGCATTGAGTGGTGAAATGGATGTCGCATGTGTGAGTTGTCATCACCCTGCATTAGGCGGCGGCGATGAACTAGCATTATCAATTGGTGTAGAAGCTGTCGAACCACTTCTATTAGGACCAGGGCGTGAACATAGTTCTGCTGGGACCGAATTTGATGGTGGGCCTACTGTGCCACGCAATGCGCCAACAACGTTTAATATTGGTTTATACGACAAGGCAATATTTCATGATGGTCGTATCGAAAGTATTGAAGGTAATATTGGTGCTAATGGCACTGGCACCCAAATTTTGACCCCAGATTCAACCAATCGAAACACTCCAGACCCTAAAGCGATTAACTTAGCAGCTGGCCAAGTTCGCTTCCCTGTGACGTCAAATGAAGAAATGAAGGGACACAAAAAAGGTGCGCTAAATAACGAGGGGATCCGTGATTATTTAGTAACACGACTTCGAGGTGATAACGATGATCTGCCTACCAACGAATGGTTAACTGCATTTAGAGTTGGCTTACAAGATGAAAATGGCACAGCTGAATCTCTAATTACTCAAACCAATATATTTAATGCTATTGGTGAATATGAGCGTTCTCAAGTATTTGTCGATAGCCCTTGGAATTCTTTTGTAAAAGGTGAGGATGACGCTATAAGCTTGGATGCTAAAAAAGGCGCGAAGTTATTTTTTGCGACTTCAACAGATGGAGGTGCGAATTGTGCCAGTTGCCACAGCGGCGATTTCTTTACCGATGAGATTTACCACAACATAGCAATGCCACAAATTGGTCGAGGCAAAGGTGATGGTGTCACAGGCACTAATGATTTAGGTCGTTTTAAGGTCACCAAACAAGAAGCTGACAAGTTTGCATTCAGAACTCCAGCATTATTAAATGTCGCGGTAACATCACCTTACGGCCATAGTGGAGCATATCAATCGCTGGAAGCTGTGGTTCGCCATCACCTTAACGTAGAATCAGCAGTAACTAACTACGCCTTATCTGACAATGTGAGTCAAACGGGCATACAAAGTAACGATCTGATGACAAATACCCAAGAGGCATTAGATAAATTAACCAGCGACAGAATTGCAGGCATGCCAGACCTGATTGAAGATCTCAATTTAACCGACGAGCAAGTCACACAGTTGTTAGCGTTTTTAAATTCACTTACAGATAACTGTGTATCAGGTGCAATTGATGCGAGTTGCTTAAATCAATGGGTGCCAAATGACAGCACGCCGGATCCTGACGGATTGCGATTAGTGGCTAAATTTCAAGATGAATAAATTGAGTTATAAATGGTGCCTATACATCACCCAAACATAATATTGTGATCTTGGTTATTCGCCTCAATAAATGAGGTGAATACCTTTTGTTATATACCATCCATAAGCATCCTCAAAACAACTTCATGGCTAAACTCATCAATCATTTAACCATATAACAACGATATTTAAAGCAATAGCTCAATGCTAACCAATGCCAATTTTATGATGACTTCACAACCCATCTTATTGGTGAGGCCGTGTTGATGTAAAAGCCGACCGTAAAAACCACTGTTTGTTACTGCAAAACCTGCATATTGAAACGCAAACATTAACCAACCAGCAAGATGAGTAGCATGAGTAAACGCTTTTTATCCCCGCATTAATTGAGGCAATTGATCACTACGCTAAGCTTGACCATTACAGTTCAACAGCTGCAAGCGTTGGCAACTAGTACAATGTAACGATAAAGCGATTGCCAAAATGTTACTCAAAGCAAGTCAACAGGGTAGTTAATTGCATCCCCTACACCCCAAATACGGCTTCCCCCTCCCCTACAAAAGTGACACAACACAAAACATGCGCCTGTATGTAACGTTGTTCACGTTTTAAACATTTGTTACCACATCCAATTCAATAGCTTGAGTTACATCACTAACCCCAAAGATGTAGTGGGATACCTTCAAAAGGCTAAAAATAATAACAACCTACATACAAACCTACGCGGGGAGAAAACACGATGTTTTATATACACATGCTGCTGTTATTAGCGGTGATATTTGTTGGTATTCGCCATGGCGGAATCGCCTTTGGTTTATTGGGCGGGTTAGGTGTTTCGGTACTCGCATTTGTATTTGGCATTGCACCTGGCTCACCGCCTGTCAGCGTGATGTTGATTATTCTAGCCGTAGTAGCAGCCTCGGCGACGTTAGAGGCCACTGGCGGTTTAAAGCTATTAGTAAAATTTGCTGAAAAGCTGTTGCGCAAACATCCTGAACATATCGTCTTTTTAGGCCCGCTATGTACCTATTCATTAACCGTTCTGGTTGGTACTGGTCATTCTGTCTATCCCCTTCTTCCTGTAATTTACGATGTGGCGTACAAGAAAGGTATCCGCCCAGAACGTCCATTAGCCATGGCAACTGTAGCATCACAAATGGGTATTACAGCCAGCCCAATTGCCGCTGCAGCCGCAGTAGTGCTTGCCACTGCTGTTGATAATAATCTAGATATTAACTTACTTGATGTACTCATGGTGACCATTCCCGCCACACTAACAGGCTTACTAGTAGCGTGTACTTGGAGCTTAAAGCGCGGTAAAGATTTAGATAAAGATGAAGAGTTTCAGGCACGTTTAACAGATGATGAGTTTCGTGAAGCATTAACCGACCCAAAAGCAGATGAGGTGCAAACACCCCAGGCCGAATCAACCGCAAAGAAAGGCTTAACAGTATTTTTACTCGGTATATTTGCCGTTATCATGGTGGCGATGTTTAGTAAGCAAATACTGCCAGCTGGCGTCAGCATGTCGGTAGCGATTCAATTTATGATGCTGTCAGTCGGTGGAGTAATTTTACTCGCCACCAATATCTCCCCGAAAAAAATTGTCACCAGTAACGTGTTTACCGCCGGTATGACTGCGGTCATTATCATTTTTGGTATTGCATGGATGAGTGATACCATTATTGAGCACCATAAAACCTATTTAGTGAGTGCGGTAAGCGACATTGTCAGCGTGTATCCATGGACATTTGCTATCGCGATGTTTGTGTCGTCTATCTTCTTAAAAACTCAGGCTGCGGTATTAACCCTTATGTTTCCATTGGGGACTTCACTCGGCATCCCAGCACCAGTATCAATTGGTGTACTGCCAGCGTGTTATGCCTACTTCTTCTCCCCATTCTACCCAAGCGATTTAGCGGCAATCAGTTTTGATAGAACCGGCACCACACACATTGGTAAATACGTACTCAACCACAGCTTTATTATTCCAGGCTTTATTGGCGTAGTAACCGCAACGTTTGTGGGTTATTTCATATCGATGGCAATTAACTAGCCTCAGCTTGTAATTTGGCTTTGAGCTTTAAGCTAAGAACTAAAGTGATAAACCGCTAGTGAATTGACCAAAACAAGTCGCTAGCATCAATAAAAAATGGCAGCCAACGTGGCTGCCATTTTTGTGTTTAATCATTAAGAACCTAAAGACCGAAGAGCTAAAAACGAAGACCTAGAAAACTACAATTATCTGATGAGTTATCGACAGGTTCATGGGTTAATCCGCCAACCATATAGCCCTCTGCTACACGCCGTAAACCCATCCATGGGGGCTTGACGAAAACATCCTGTTTTCAACAGTTGCATATGCCTATATGGCAGGCTTTGATGGAATCAAATAAGCCTAAACAACGGTAATACCACAACGTTGTAGGAAATCGAAAGTGTCATCATAAAACTCAGACAGCCTTGTTTTATCAGAGTCATCTCCACTAGGAACGAAAATTATCATCCCCTGCCTCGCTCTAGTCAGTAGCACTCGGTAGGCATTCTCTAAATAAATTTGAGTTTGTTCTTGTTGACGTTTTTCCCATTTACTTCCACGGAATCGCCAATGTTCTTTTCCCTTAGATTTAAATCGAAAATCTGCATCCCATGCAACTAAACACCAATCTAACTCTAAGCCCTGAACATCAAACTCGGTCGCAATATCTTCCAAAAAATGAGATGAGCGAATATCTTCTGGCTGACCTAAAAACCAATCTTTAGGTTCAATTTTGTTTTTTACAAAAATACCTTCCGCTTTCAAACGTATTGCATTGGATGAAGCAAGCATGCCAATACTTTCAGTAGCTCGACTCTGCGACTTTATCCACTTCTTTGCAGTGTCTAAATCTCGAGTCACTTTAATAGGATATAAGTGCGAGAACGTAGTGAATAATTTCCAAGCTAATACGCTATCACCATCAATCAAATAATGAATAAAACTTGATAGTTTTTCCGCCCTGAATGACCGCATCGAAGTTGCTAAATGCAAACAGGGTAAGACTGTTCCTTTTGATAAATGGCTAGCGGTTAAATTTGATGCTACATATTCCCCATTTAGTAAATCTGCAGAGTAATAAGCATCCCAATGACTAAATTTTTCGTCTAGTGCATTAAGCCAACCTAACAACCCCACCTCTCCGGTGTTAATTTCTTGCCCTCCACCAACCAGAGCAATAATTACGGCCCAATCTTCGTGACGATCCATGACTTCAATGAGATATTCGGGTTCTGATTTATTAAAGCCTATTTGACTGCGTTTTGTTTGCATGAACTTACTAGTTTGCTCTTTATTCCAAGCTCTTTGTGCCTCATCAAATATTGCGACCTGTTCAGGCGGAACCGCACCGGATAAAGAATCGTCCCTAAACTTATGAATATTTTGAATAAACTGCTCTGTCTGTCGTCGACAAGATGCCAGTGTATCAGTAGTTCTTACTTTTCGATCACGAGCTAAGGCCTCTTGTAACACCGACACTAAAGGGCCATTGCCACTCAAGAATACTGAATACTCTTTCTCTTTTGGGTTTGAATGAGTACTCGCAATATTTAATCCAACAAGTGTTTTACCCGCACCAGGGACACCGGTGACAAAACAAATCACTTTGCGTTTTCTTTCACGGGCGTCGTGTATTAGCTGCAATAATTGCTGACTTGTTTGGCCGATATTTTGAGTATCCGCTTCACTTTTAGCAATATCCTCAACGTTATGTTGGGCATAAAGAGCTTGTGCAGCTTCGATGATTGTTGGAGTCGGTAAGTAACCAGATGCAGCCCATTGGTTAGCATCAAACTCAACCTGCTTTAAAGATGTTGTTATTTGATTAATTACATTAAGTATCTGACCTGAATGAATAGCAACCGGAGAAGCTACGTTATCAAATGCAAAGTCTAATTTAAATAATGCTTGCAGGGGGGTTGGTTTAGCTAAGTTCGTAGCAATTAAAATGGGTACGATAAACTTATCATGACTGCCACTATGAAAGTTTTTTAGATCGAGTGCATAACCATGGGCTTGCCTTAAATCGGCATGATTAATTTGTTGTGCACCAACTTTGAACTCGATAACAAAGATGACGCCTTTCACCACGAGAACAACATCAGCACGTCGTCCCATTCTTGGGATCATAAACTCAAAAAAGATATGTGTATTATCAACACTACATAATTTCAGTTCTCTTTTGAGTATATCTATTTCAGCCCCCCACGCTCTGGATTGCTGATGCTGTAGTTGCTGAGTATGAGCCGCGGATATTTCACCACTTATAGACAAGGCGTTAGTAACTAAAAACTGTTCGAGAGGTGCGGAATAAAATGCTCTGTTAAACATATTTATTCCTTGAACTTAAAATCAAGAAGTTGCTTAGGAGGTAACTCCAAAGCCTCTGCTAGTTTGACAATATTGATCAAACTAACATTTCTTTTCCCTCTTTCGATTCCACTGATATATGTCCGATCTAAATCAGCTTTTAGCGCAAGTTGTTCTTGTGATAATCCCTTTGAAACCCTTAAATTTTTAAAGTAGGCACCAAATGAAACTAGTATCAGATCTTCCATGAAAAATCCTATAAAAAGGTTTTCATGATGATGCAAACATGTAGACAATGAGTCTACGGACTATAAGTCACATATCAAGATTTAACTAACACCAACAACACATACCTTGTGCTTCTACCGCCCGCACCGGTTTTGACCAAACATTGTTGTTCGACTAATTGTGCTAAATGACGGGTTGCGGTTGCGCGGCTGACTTCAGCGACTTTTTGATACTGGCTACTGCTGATCCCATCATTAAAGTCACCATCAAGTAATCTATTTAGCACTTTCACGTGTTCTGTGGTTAACGCTGGAGTGAGTAAGCGTTGGTCCACTCGACGCCAAAATTGGGTTTTCGCAGTAGTTTGCTCAATGCTATTGAGCGTGTGTTGAATAGCGTCATTTAAGGTGTCTAAAAACCACAGCAGCCAAGGTGTGATATCTAAGCCATCTTGCTGGGTAGACTCTAATATTGCGTAATAGGCTTTGCGTCGCTCAAGAATACTAACTGACATTGTGTAAAAATGAATAGAACGATGCTCAGCTTGCGCGAGTGCTAAGTCGGTGAGTAAACGCGTTATACGTCCATTACCATCATCAAGCGGGTGCAAGGTGACAAACCACAAATGAGTGATGGCTGCTCGTACTAGCGGATCAAGGTCTGCCTGTTTTCGTGATTGATTAAACCACTCAATAAACTCCGTTAAACTTTGGTCTAGCGTATCTCGAGGAGGCGCTTCAAAATGGACTGTCGGTTTGTCTAAACGCCCCGATACCACCTGCATAGGCTCATCGCCGCGTAACTTACCGCCAATAACAGGATTAAACACGGCTTGGTTACTCGGAAACAACAAAGCATGCCAATCTAAAATACGCGTTAGCCTAAGTGGCTGTTGCCAGTTTTGTAGCGCATCTAAGGTGATATCAGCTAAACCATCGGTTTGTGCAGTAGTGGGATAAGGGTTTTCTTCGCTCACCCCAAGTTTATTGGCCAAAGATGAACGTACAGACAATGCATTGAGCGTTTCGCCTTCTATCGCACTTGAATGAACGATGTTGGCGATCATAGTATCGAGTGTCCATTGACTAACAGATTCAGTGCCTATCTTACCCAGTAACAAACCTTGGTTAAATTGAATTTGACGCAATAAAGGAGTAATACGGATATGATCCCATACAAAGTCAGGCCATTCTTGTTGTTGCCAAATCCACATATTAACCTCTGTTTAGCTGACTTAAATACTGCTTTGATACAAACACTAACCTATTCTACTCACCATATGAGGCAAATAGCAATTTATTCGCCTCACCAAATGAGGCGAATAGAATGGTTAATTGCCTCATGGCTCCGACTAGCAAGCGCAATAACACCTTGGCTGGCATTTCGGTATAATCATTTACTGATTCAATAACCTTCAATTTTTATAACTCAATGCGACTGTAATTAATGACATCTAAGCAGACTGAAGTATCGACAACGCCACAAGCCGCTAAGCCTAAACCCACTTTACCTAAACCCACTGTGGCAAATGAACAGGCAAATAAAGTGTTTATTATTGGCCTGCCATGTACGGGCACAACCAGTGTGAGCGTGGCCTTGCTTGATCAAGGGTTAACGGTTGCCCACCAAGCCTTTACTAAGCAGGCGTTTATGTTGGCCGATGCTGTGTCTGATGCGCCGTGTTTTAGTGATTATCAGCAATTAGATAAGTTATTTCCCAACGCTAAGTTTGTCTATTTAGATAGGCCGTTAGATAAGTGGTTGCCGTCGATGCAAATGTTACTGGGCAGAATGCTAGTACATTTAGATAAAGATACGGGCCGCTTTCATCCAGTAATGAAGCGCAGCTTTAATCATTGCTTTGATATATGGCAGGTTGAGGATGTGTTTGATGAAGCGCATTTAACGGCCTGTTATCAGCGCCACCAGCAGCAAGTAATGAGTTATTTTGCAGGGCGAGATGATTTTATCTCTATTGATATCAGTGTCGATGGTAGCCTTGCTAAGTTGCTGCAATTTATCGGTTTAGCAAAGCCTGATGCGGCTGAATTTAGGCAGCTTCAATATCCTCAACTTCAATCTCAGCCGCAAAACTTTCCACAGCTTAACTTTCCACAGTTAAATATGGGCCGTAATGTGGCCAGTTGGGATGAATATAAACACCCCAACAAAATTAGCGCTAATGTTTCTGGGCCAGATAAACGTAAGTTTTTTGATTACCGCCTAGATTAGTATTGTTACTTATCCTTTTCTTGCTCTTTATTTTTAGAACGCTTTTTCTTAGCAACGGTTAGCCAATCTAAACTGACACCCGATATGGCATTAAAACCACGGATGCGGAAAATAAGTGTCAGTAATTGTGGCCTTGGACGCGCTTTGGGTTCAACTGAGCGAGGAATAAACCACAATGCCACCAACGATCGCATGGTGGTCGATACCATAAACACCAAAAATATGGGGTTGGTTAACCAAGCGTTTAAACCTGTCCAGATGAGAAAATCTGCTGCATACGAGGCAATTACACCGCCCACCATCGCGCCGACAAACACAAAACCGGCACTCAATGCTGCCTGTAATGCGGCATAAATAGCAAAGTCACTGCGAAAAGGTCGAATATCATAAAGATAATTGGCGGTACTTAAGGTAAAGCCGCTCCAGGCTAAACCGGAAAAGGCTTGAATAGCCAATATATAAAGATAGTTATCAGAAAATAGCCACAATAACGGCAAACCAGGAATTAAACAGCTGGTGATGATCATCACTAATCTATTGCCGTACAGGTCGCTAAATCGGCCCCAAAATCGCAAGGTAATAAACTGCGTAACAATTGAAGCGACGCTCGAAAGCACAAATTCAAAATAGGTGAAATGCAGATCTTCCAACATGTATACCGCAAAAAACGGTGCCGAAATGGCGACCATGCACTGCATACCAGCGACAAATAAACTGTAATGGCGGAAGGTTTTGTCTTTCCAGGCTTCACGAAAATTACCAAATGTTTGCTTAAACACCCCAGACACTTTGGCGATTCTAGGCTCGGGGTCGTGCATTTGCAGTAGCAACCAAGCTGAAGTAAACCGGCCCATTGCCGCAATAGAAAACAATAAGCTAAAACCCAACCACGCCATTTGCATTGAGTCGGTTAAGGTTAAAATACCGCCGCCGACAAAGAACACACTCAGCGATGCCATCATGGTTAATCGAGTACGTGAAGCAAAAAAGGCTCCTCGTCGGCGTTGCGGTACTATCATGCCCATCCAAGCACGCCAGTGCGGCTGAATAAGATTGATAAACCCTTGATACAACACCGCTAAGCCAATAAATAACCATACTGCATTATCAGGTTTAAAGGCCGCTAACGCGCCCATACCTAACACGACTACGGCTTGTAATACTGCACATGCCACAATAAATTGCCGACGGCTAAAGTGGCTTGCTAACCAAACAGACAACAGTTGCGCCAGTGAGCCAAATAACTGAGGTAAGCCAGTTACCCAACCCATTTGGCCTAAACTGGCTCCTAAAAAAATGGCATAAGCATTAAAAAAGTTATCACTGGTGGCGGTCATGGTTGACGATGCAACAGCCTCTTGCTGGCTGCGGCGTAGGGTGCATCGAAGCCACGACAGTCTGTCACGACTGCGCGAACAAGGATTATTGCTCGATGTTGAATGCTCTGAAGACATAAAGGTCTTAATGCATGTCCTTGATAAAATACAGAACAAAATTATGGCTGATAAATATCCCGCTCACAATCTATAACGTTCATATAAACATCTATTTTAATGATCAGCATAAATATTCAAGAGCCACTGTGTCGTCGAATAGTAAATTGATTTCGTTAAAATGGCACATCGTATAAATTAATAATTACCTTGACTAAAATGAAACAAAAATTTTACATTAGTCAAATAATGAGCGCTATGGAAAGTGCTTAACAGCTTAAAGCTTACTTTAACGCTTTGCTGTTCTGCTTAATCACACCCAATGTGTTTTACCCTTCCATTACAACGCCATTAACAATTAGTGACACCTTAACGTGTTGATGTGTTTATTCTTTCCACAAAAAGCCTAATATAATGAAATTACCCTTAATTATAAGCTGTTTAATTCTAGCTGGATGTCAATCTACACCGTACGCCATGATCGATGGAAGTCAGAGTAAGATCTCAGATGCTGACAATTACAATGTTGAAATTATCGCCATTGATGGTGCGTTTCAATCAGGCAAACTCACTAAGAATATTAAGCCGGGTTATCACACCGTACATTTGAGCACCACAGGCCCCCTACGCAGTAGAAAAGCCACTTCAACGTTAGTGTATCCGCTATTAGCTAAAGAGTGCATGCGTTACGTCGTATCCGCACAGCATGGACCTAGCAATAAAGATGACTGGGAAATAAAAGTATTAGATGAAAGGCTTATTCCGGCGTGCACGCCGTCTCCAGCAGAACCTGAAGTCGCGGTCGTCATCCCTGATTATGCTAAACCGACAGGCGATATTAGCTGCTTAACCCAAGATCAACTAACAAATCAAACGACACCTGTGGTGCTATTACATTCGGTTGCAGCATGCATAAAGTCTCAAGATTACAACTCAGCAATCAACGCTTACTTTTTAGCGGGTGCTTATGCCTATTTTGATTCTTTGCGTGTTACGCACAAACTGTCACACGCAGTCGTAGATTTGATCAAAAAAGATTCTATTTGGACCTTATCAGCACTTGAGCAACAGAACTTTGAACAGAAACTAGCAGAGTATCTTGCCTCAGAACAAAAACAACAAACTTGTGAATGGGTGAAGACGATTGGCGCACCAGACTATGCACCACAGTATATGTTGCAGCATTTACCTCAAGACGGTGCACCTCAAAATACAGACTTATCAGCTGACATAAAGGCCACGTTGTTTAATGCAACTCTGAATGATTACCTTGGGTGTTCATCACCACAAACCTAATCGCGATCAAAACGCCGTAAACACAAAAGCCCTGTCGATATAAATCGGCAGGGCTTTTTCACATCAACAGTAAATGAAACAACCACCTAACAGAAAGACACTATGCCTTCGGTGACATATTGCTCTGGCAGCTTTTGTAACTGTTTTAGTAATAAAGGATTGCCCAGTAAATACGCCAATTCTTGACGGGTAAACAGCTTTACAATGTTGTGTTGGCACTGCGCTTCTTGCACTTTAACTCGGGTAATGGCTTCGAGTGATTCAACCGCTGAACCAGGCAAACGATGCGGCTTTTTGTCAATAATGGCTAAATGTAAATCCATTAGCTCTGAGTCTTTCAGTAGCCTTGATAAGGTCCACGGCTCTGCAATGGCGTTAACGTATTCGCTACGGCGTTGTTGTGAATCCAGGCTAAGCTTCGGCGCACACACTTCTTCCGGTGTTGCCAGTATTGTTAAGCGCTTGACCCATAAACCAAAACGCTCAGAGCCTGTCATGGCAGAAAGCGGCACTGCAAGCCACAAACCAATTAACGCTGGGCTCATCCACGCCAACAAGGTAAGCGAATCAAGCACCGCGGCGTAGCCCAATAGCGCACCAATTAGCATGTGCCAACGATGACGATAAATCAGTGTTAACCAAGGTAAGCTGCCGTCGTCACGTCGTTGTGGCGCCCAACCGCTGTCGCGTCCAGCTAAAATAGACATCACCGCACCGCAGTGGATAAGCATCATTATTGGCGCTATCAGTGCCGACAATATCACTTCAATCACCACGCTAATCATGGCTTTGCTTCTGCCACCTAATTGCTTACTCATGATGCTATTTTTCAGTAACAATATGATCCCAAGAATTTTAGGACCAAACAATATGCCCATGGTGATATAAAACAACCGTAGTGCACGGTCTGAGTCCATTACCGGCCAAGTGGGAAACAAAGAGAATTGATCAGTAAAATACTCTGGGCGAATAAAGTGTGCTTGTAATGCCAGCATTAAGCCCGACAAAATCAGCATTAACCAAAATGGCGATGATAAATAAGCCATTATTCCCGTGAGTAAGTGTAAGCGGCTAACCCAATGTAATCCTTTACTAAACAATACCCGTGAGTGTTGTAAATTGCCTTGGCACCAACGACGATCGCGCACCGCTAAATCGACAATAGACGGTGGGCATTCTTCATAAGACCCTGGAAGGTCTGCGGCAATGACCACGCTCCAACCAGCACGTCGAATGAGCGCGGCCTCGACAAAGTCGTGGCTCATGATATGGCCACCAAATGGCGGTCTACCTGCAAGGTTGGGTAACCCTGCTGCGCTCATAAAAGCTTGGGTGCGGATAATGGCATTGTGACCCCAAAAGTTACCTTCTTTGTGGGTCCACCAAGATAAACCAGTACCAATAACCGGACCATAAATACGCGCAGCAAATTGCTGTAATCGCGCCATTAAGGTGTTGCCATTAATTAAATACGGAATAGTTTGGATAAGCCCAGCATCAGGGTCTGCCTGCATCCGTCTCGCCAAACTAACGATAGTATGGGTTTCCATTAAACTGTCGGCGTCTAACACCAATAAGTGATCGTATCTAGCGCCCCAACGCTTGCAAAAGTCGGCCACATTACCGGCTTTACGGGCATCATTTTTACGCCGACGGCGGTAATAAACCCGCGCATCTTTGCTTACTTGATGACGCAATATTAAAAATGCCTGCTCTTCTGCCAACGCAATATCAGGGTCAGTAGTGTCGCTTAATATAAACCAATCAAACGCATGGCTTTCACCCGACGTAACCAATGCCATCGCCATCACTTCGACCGCGGCAAAAACGCGATCGGGTGACTCGTTATAAGTCGGCATTAATATCGCGGTGCGGGTATGCAGTTTTATACGTTCGGCCGTTTCTATCGCAGGCTTTTTGAGTAGCATAATAAAGCCGGCTATGCCGCCGCTAAATGCCAATGTAATCCAACAAAAGTTAACCGCAAACAACACTAAAACGATGTATTCAAGTGGCGTTACGCCGCCGACATTAAATACCGACACCATCTCGTAAATAGCCATAACCGACATGATAAACGCGCTGCCAACCACTAACAGACGACGTAATCCGTCTGACTTTACGCCATCGGCGATAATGCTTTTACGTGGCATACCATCGGACAACGCACGTAAACTTTGCGCTTCCATTGGGCTTGGTCGCTCTAGCGGCATGGCTGCACCACCGACCAACATAGGGTCGACGGCACTAATATCAGCATCTGGCTGCATCATGTTCATGCTTAAAGCGTCCAACGATAAAGCCAGGTTTCGACATCACGTGGGCCAGTAAACTTAAGCTCAGCACGTAGCTCGATCAATTCAGCATCTTGTGGATCCATTTCAAAGGCCAAACGGTAGCCATTGGTTTTAGGCTGACGAGACACCACCACATTGGTCACAACGCCCGCTGAACTCTGCACTTTGGCGACCGGAATTTCATCGTTATTGCCTTGTTTAACTTGATAGTCAATAACAAACAAACGTCTCGGTGTGGCTTTAGCGATTTCAGCACGGCCACTGGCGGTACGGGCCACAATAACAGTGCCATCATCAACTTCGGGCTCGCTGCCCCAAATTAACCGATAAGTAAAATGAAACTCGCTACCGGCTGCGATAGGTTGTTTAGGTTTCCAGTAACTGACGATGTTGTCATGAATTTCAGAATCTGTTGGAATTTCGGTTAACACAACCTCACCCGCGCCCCAATTTCCGACCGGTTCAACCCATAAACTTGGGCGACGCTCATAATGGGCTTCGAGATCTTGATACGCATCAAAACTACGTTCACGTTGAATTAAGCCAAACCCTTGAGGCGAGTTGTCTATAAAGGCACTGACTTGCAATTGCTTTGGATTAGCTAGTGGACGCCATAAACGTTCACCGCGACCATTTAAGATCAATAGCGCGTCAGAATCATGCACTTCGGGTCTAAAATCATCGGTGTTTTGGCGACCATTCATTGAATGTAAAAACATACTAGTACTAGGCGCTAAACCGACTTTAACTAAATCCACGCGTGGAAATAGCGTCGCTTCCACATCGATATGGGTGTTGTCACCTGGTCTTACAGAAAATCGATATGCCCCTGCCACGCTTGGGCTGTCTAGCAAGGCATGCACCACAATTAAGTTACTGTCGGTGTTTGGACGTTCTACCCAAAATGCCCTAAATATTGGAAACTCTTCGCCTTCCGGTTCTGCGGTATTTAATGCTAAGCCCCTTGAAGACAAGCCGTAATCGCTGCCTTTACCCAAAGCGCGGAAATAACTCGCTCCTTGGAATACCATAAGCTCGTCAAAATATGCAGGGTTATTGAGTGGATAATGGATACGTAAACCAGAATAGCCAATATCTTGGGTCGGTAAACGCTGACTTAACACATCACCTGCAGTAAAAAACTCTGAGTTATAGGCTAAATGGTTAGCTTGCTTACCTTCAACTAGGGCAATTTCAATCAAGTCTTGGAAATAAAAACCCCGATGAAAGAGCTGCATTTGATACGGCAAACCTTCAGCTTTCCAAATAGAGGCTTCAGGCTTAAAGCGAATATCGCGGTATTCATCGTAGGAAATTTTAGCCAACCCTGGCGGTAATGGGTCTTTAAGTTCCGCATACGGTTTTTGCGCTAATTTACGCGCAATTTTCACCACAGAATCAGAGTCAAAGTTAGCCGTTTTAGCAAAACGCACTTTGGTTTCTGTGTTCAGGTTATTAGCTGATTTCACTATCGCTTGTTCATCTGCATAAGTTTGCAGCGGTATGGTTACGCTAGGCGATGTGGGGGTAATAATGGGTGGTGTGGGTTCTTGTGCAGCAAGATTAAAACAAAGCCCTGCGGCCATGGCTAACGACAAACGCGTTAGCGCTTTTTTTACAGTGTGAGATGAGACCGAAGTACCACAACTCAGTAAGCTAACCATAATAGGCTACCTAAAAAATACAGCGTTAATATGCAAGTTTCAGAGCGGTTATTGCGGCAAAATGTCTTGGTACACAACCCTATGCTCTATTTCGCGAACGATATCAGAACGCCAAAAAATTGCACATGCAATCATAGATAAAGCAGACTAACGTCAATAATATTTTAGTCTATCGATATAACTAAATATTACATCTGTCGTATCCAACGTTAATACGTTAATTCTTATGATTTCAAAGCAAAGCACATTTCATCTACCTCTTCTATAATGACGGCTATACTACAAGTTGAGTGTTGATTTTATTGTTCATTTTACTGCTTCTGAGTGTGGCACTCTGTTTTTTGACTATCTATATGAATCATCAACATTTTTAGCTTTATAAAAAAGTAATAGGTTAGGGAATAAATGATTGCAAATTTATCCGTTAGATTAAAAATTTTGTGTTTAAGTACATTATTCATTTTAGTCATCTCTTGTCACACGATGTCAGAGACGCTTGAGCTATCAACATTAGAATGGCCACCATTTACCGGCACAGCGTTAATTGATGCTGGAATTACAAGTAAAATTGTAGCTCAAGCATTACGCTATGAGGGACACGAACTTAACACCACCGTTTTACCTTGGAACCGTGCAGTAAGAATGGTAAAGATAGGCCAAATTATTGGTTATTTTCCTGAGTATTTAACGACTTCAAATGATTTTCTGTTTTCTAAATCCTTAGGAATGAGTTCGATTGGGTTACTCGAACACAAAACAAAGCCCATTATTTGGAATACTGTAAGTGATTTAAATCAATACGCACTAGGTGTTGTTGATGGATATGTAAATACAGCAGAAATTGATGAAATGATATTAAATGGAAGTCAAACGTCTGAAACCGCAAAAGATGATAAACAAAATATCTTAAAACTCGCAGTAGGCCGTATTGATACTATTGTGATTGACGTGAACGTCTACGAGTTTTTGAAGTCAGATCCACAAATTGCAAAAGTTGCTCCTCTTCTACAAATTAACCAAAAAATATTGGCACACAAGAGCTTACATGTTGCGCTCATTAATGATCAACAAGGCCTAAAATGGTTAGAGATTATTAATCGAGGCCTTTTAAAATTTGATGTTCAAGCTGCTATGGATGCATCGCTACAAGAAATTAGACAAAATAAGTGATATTAAAACCATCGTTAAAAATAAACCTGCACTTATGGCCCCATCGTAAGAAACATATATAGCCCTCAAATCCACCGTCCCTGTCATTTCATAGGGTAAGTTACCCATGCTCGGGATAATAATCACCTCAACTCGACAAGTGAGTGACTAACGCAATCTAATCTTGGTTTCATCACTCATATTTCGACTCAAAAATGACACTCACAATGTCGATTGCTAACGACACTTGAATAACCACAGAGTCTTATTAACATTCTAGCTTGTGAGAAAAGGCTTTAAATTCAAATACAAATACAAATACAAATGATGAAAACGATTATCAAATAAAAACTTCATTCCAACATAAGCCCTACTCAGCATCAGGTCGCACACTAGCTTAACTGTCGGTTAGACAACCGTTATCGTTATCGTTTCTAAGATGAACACTTAAAACCACAATAAAATCATTAATAATCAATATTTTGAAAAAAAGCCTCAACGTTAATGTTGAGGCTTTTTTTATTGGTTAGCGTATTTTTTATTGAAACCTGAGCATCATGCTCATTCATCAATGCTCATTCCTCAATAATCAATAGAAATAGCTTTAGCTTTTAGATGACCACGACAAGATCAGCAACACATACATACAGCTAGTCTACATAACGCCGCCGAATAAACGTTAAACAATCAAATCCTTCATCAACTCTTCCAGCACATCAGCCTGACGGCTCAAACTCTCAATTTCCTTAGCCGTTGTATTTACTAGGTTCATCACTTGAATTGAGCTGTTTCTAACAGAATCGACATCATTGGCAATATTATCAGCCACAGCGCCTTGCTCTTCAGCAGCGGCTGCAATTTCCAAACTTCTATCTGAGATATGTTGGTTTTGCTCTGCTATCTCACTAATATTTTGGCTTGCACTTGTCATTAACAGTTCGCTTGATTCAGCTTCTTTTACGGTTTTCGCCATCACCTTCATCACACCACGGCTATTGGTCTGCAGCGTTTCAATAATTTTTTGAATCTCAACTGTCGCCGCTTGAGTTCTACCCGCTAAGGTTCTTACTTCATCTGCAACCACTGAGAATCCGCGGCCTTGCTCACCAGCTCTTGCCGCTTCAATAGCTGCATTAAGGGCTAGCAAGTTGGTTTGGTCAGAAATGGCATTAATGGTAGCAATAACCTCACCAATTTCAGTCGCGCTAGCATCTAACTCCGCTACGGCAACAGAAGTGCCACGAACTTCACCTGTTAATTGATTAATCTCAACCAAGGTTTTTTTAATTTGAGCTTGGCCTTGAGTTGTTTTCTCAGTGGCGCGCGATATTTGCGTCGACGATTCTTGAGCATGGCTCGCAACTTCTCGAATCGACACAGCCATCTCTTCCGTTGCGCTCGCTAGCGAGTCAATACGGTCTTGCTGCACACTGGCTAATTTTGAGTTCTCAGTACTACGCACACGTAACTGAGCACTAATTTGTTGGATCAAAGCAACTGCTTCTTGAGTGGTTTTCACCAGTAAATGTTCACGCTCTGAAACTCTATCAACGGTTCTGGCAATCAAATTAAATTCATTACGTGCAGGTGTGTAACCAATGCGGGACGCAAGATCACCCTCGGCCAGCTTTCTCAGAGCTTCATAAATATGGAATAAGCCGCCACCAATGAATGTCATAATGTAATGAGAGCACGCAATCATCAACAACAAACTCAAACTAATGGCAATGATGTGCCATAGGCCTAACCCAGACAGAAAACTCGTGTCATCAACGTAACTCAATGAATAGTCCTGCCCTGAAACCTGCGCAGAAATATCAGAATTACGACCGATGTTAATCGCTGTATTTTGCAGTATTGGCGCCAGTTCCGATGCTGATAATTGAGTCGCGGAGGCTAATTGGGCAATGACATCTACTTGTTTTTGAGCTGCCAGAGTTCGCTGCGAAGATGCTGCATCAGCGAAACTAACGCCAATAACCACAATAGCAAGCAATGCAGAAAAGAATAGAACAAGAAAATTTTCCTGTAATTTTACGCTGATTAAATACTTATCTATCCAACGAAATGCAACGTCTTTCACGATGATATCTCCAATAAAAAATGAACTGTGACTACCGAATGTATTGAAACCCTATCTTATTAAGCAAGTCTTAATGTAAGCCGATCTTATATGGAGAATGCAATATAAGAGAACGTGTAATTCGGCCAATGATAAAAATCATATATGACTATCGGCAGCAGGTATTTCTAAATAACAAAATTGGCACCTAGATCACGCAAAAAAAGCTAATAAAGACACTAATTTCAACTGAACAACTGAAAAATAAATAACTTTACTGAAAAAATCAGCAGAAAATATCGAATGCCACAGCCGTGGGTTCAGCTGCAGTTAAAGGAGTAATAAACGCACTTTGTAGCTTAGTATTAACTTTATCACTGACTAAATTAAAAGAACGAGGCACCCTAAGCTTTATTTTGGCACTACTCATTGCTGGCAGGACACTTGGTGCCTCACTTTGCTTTTATATGGACAAAAATGCTGGGCTTATCCTCTGGGTGCTTATTTTATTTTGAGGCTATCGTTTATTAGTTTTCGCACCGATGATCAGCACCGATCCGTATAGCGTTCTGGTATGTCACAAAACGGGGGGGCTATTTACTTGTAGCCGTTCGGTCTATGTTGTCAGGCGCTTCAACGAGCGGTTAGGTTGCGCCTTCATGGTTATTATATGCGACCGCTGGTGCGTTGTGTGCATTCTGTGGTTAAGCGGCGGCAGAAATACCACTTTACATAAGTCGATTAACTGATAAAAAACCACAAATCGGCTACTTCGAAATCGTGATAGCCGATTTGCTATTGGAAAAGATTAAAGACTTCGGTTGAGATATTTAAGCGCTTTTTCATTACCTAATTCAGCACTTTGCTTTATCCATTTATCACCTTCAACTTGATCTTGGTTGCCAATCAATCGCTTTCCCAAAGCATATTGAGCATCGTGCTGTCCAAGCTCAGCGGCTTTAGTCAACCAACTCAAACCGAGCTTTTCGTTAACCGCTACCCCTTCGCCATTCAAATAAATTTCACTAAGATTCACCATGGCAATTATTCCACCCCAGTCTATAGAGGCTTCATAGAGTGAAATAGCTTTGTGTATATCTTGTGGCACACCCGTTCCTAAGCGATACATTTCGCCCAAGTTATTAGCAGCAGTGAGCTGCTTATTGGCGATAGCCCTTTCAAAGTGTAACTTAGCTTTTTGATAATCTTGTTCAACTACATCGCCGAAAAAGTATAGATTACCAATAAGCGCATCTGCATCGGCCTTTTCTATCCGTGCATATTCACGGTAAAGCTCAAACCCCTTATCGAGATCTTTGGCTACACCCTCACCTTTTAGATATAACTTGGCTAGCCTAATACATGAATAAGAACTTGAAAGACTTTGTTGATACCAGTTAATGGCCTTTTGAATATTATGATGTTCTGGACTTGCAGTTTCATATATCCAACCAATATTCGAACCAGTCTGTTGACGCCCTAGCTCATATGCTTTTTCAAAGTAAGTAATGGCTTTGTCAAAATCATGAGTAACCTCGGAACTTTGCGAATAAATAACACCACTATAATAAGCTGAGTTAGCACTATGGTTAACTGAACCCAATAGGTATGATAACGCTAACTTATCATTCTTCTCAGTCCCTTTACCTAAATGATAACTAATACCCAGATGCTTATAAGCGGCATTAAAGCCTAAATCTGCAGCTTGCTTAAGGTAAGAAAATGATTGTTTATCATCTTGTTGCACACCATTGCCGAAGCGATACATTACACCTAAGTTTGTGAGTGCATTTGGATTACCTAATGCAGCTGCTTTATGAAAAAGCGGTACAGCAGTAGATAAATCTTTCTCTACTTTTTCACCGTTTAAATAAAGTACTGCAATATTATTTAACGCGAGCGCATTACCTTGATCGGCAGCCATCTTATAGAGTTGTAAAGCTGTTTGAATGTTTTGGGAAACATACTCACCATTTTCATAAAACATACCCACATTGACTTGCGAGTCTGCGTCACCAAGCTCTGCGGCTTTATGATAAAGCTCTACAGCAGCTAATTTATCCTCACCAACATTCCAGCCAAAATCATATGTTTTAGCAAGATAACCAACAGCAAAAGGATAATGATGCTCTACAGCAATGGCTAAATATTCATGCCCAAGTTGGATGTTTTTGTCAGCTCCAGCCCCATTAATATACATGAGAGCAAGGTTATACTGCGCAATTGCTGAATCACTATCAGCCGCCAATTTGTACCATCTAAAAGCTTGCTGTTGATCATTTTTTTCAAAGTCATAAAGATAAGCTAGCCCCAAATAACAAGATACTTGTTCTAACTCCGCCCCAATAAGGAAATTAGCCTCGGCTTTGTGTAAATCTTGATAACTTGGTTCATCTAGATACAGGTAACCTAACTCGCAATTTGCCATGGCAAATTTTTGATTAAGTGCTTTTTGATAATAGAAAATCGCTTTATCAAGATCTTTTTCTACAAATTCACCTTCACGATAAAAAGAAGCTAAATTAACAAAGGATTGAGGGTCATTTTGTTTCGCGGCTTTATTATACCAATGGAATGCAAGAGCATTATCTTCTTTAACCCCTAAAGCACCTAGGTCATAAATCAGCCCTAATTCACCCTGAGCTCTAGCATTACCGTCATTTGCAGCTTGCTGATAAAGTGTTAATGCTTTTTCTGGCTGATTGTTCTTATGATACGACTCTGCTAAACGTAATTGATCATCACTGTTATGAAGATTCGTATCAGTTTCGGTTTTGTCATTATTGCTAGATGTCGATGAACAAGCAGCTAAAAGTCCAGCGATCAGAGTGATAAGAAGAAGGTGATACATGTTATTCCTTTAACGATAATTTAGCATTTCAACATCATAACGACTTAACCCAAAATAATAAATATCACTTTACGCTACTGTTTATTTTTTATTACAAAAATATTTAATATCATGATGTTATTGATTTTCTATTTATTTCGCACAACGAAGTGCTACATAAGCGTCATGCTCTATATATGGGTTCAGCGACACGAGTGTCACACTAATTTCTGACATCAAAATAGAAGCTATTTCATTGCAGCACGGACATACACATCAAAACGATTTTTCTTACTTGCGATGATCATGCTGGGTTTTACCCCATCAAGATCGCCGGCATAATCTGGGCGCTTTACTACTACTCGTTTAGTGGCTAAGGCTATTGCGGGGGCCAGTAGTCCATCGGCATCTAGGTCTGCGCCGACTAAGGTTTGAAACACGCGCATTTCTTTTTTAACCAGGGCTGATTTTTCGCGGTGTGGGTACATAGGGTCAAGATAAACAACATCAATTTCAGTGCCAGACGCTTGAGCTGCATTGGCTAATGCACTAATACTTGAACCATGGAATAAGCTCATCAAATCGCGCATCCACTCGCCGATTTCGGCGTCTTCATAAGCTCGGCGTAAACCATCTTCAAGTAATGCAGCCACAACAGGATGACGTTCAACCATAATGACCTTACAGCCTAGGCTTGCCAGTACAAAAGCATCTCGGCCAAGTCCTGCGGTGCCATCAACTACGGTGGGTGTTACGCCTTGCTTTAGTCCGACAGCTTTGGCAATCGATTGACCGCGCCCACCACCAAACTTACGTCGATGCGCCACTGCACCAGACACAAAGTCAACGCTAATGCCGTCAAGCTTAGGCTCATCTCGCTTATGCAAACTCAAGCAGTTTTGATCGAAACGCAATTCAAAAGCGGCGTCTTTGTCCCACACGAACTGCCAGCGCTCGGCTATATCGGCTAATGAAGGATACTGCTGATTAAAGAAGATCGGTGTCTGCAACAAGATGATTACCATGCCAATGTAAGAAACTACGCCATTATGCCAAAAGCCATCACCAGTGAACACCTATACCTCGCGCGCTAGAAAACTTATAATGTCGTTATTACACAGTTTTTGCTGTCTCATTTAGTAAATGGAAATGCCCATGCTCAGTTATCGCCACGGTTATCATGCAGGCAATTATGCCGATGTACTTAAGCACTCAATGCTTATTCAAGTATTAAAAGCCATGCAAAAAAAAGATAAACCTTATGTGTATATCGATACTCATGCAGGTGCAGGTGCCTACTCATTAACCGATGAATTTGCTCAAAAAAACGGAGAGTATTTAGAGGGCGTTGCCAAATTATGGGACCACGCTAATTTACCCACCGCATTGGCCAACTATGTTGAAACTGTGCAGCACTTTAACGCTGAGTTTGATGGCGAGTTAACCGTGTACCCTGGCTCACCCGCTATAGTAGATGTTGAGCTTCGTCCACAAGATCGTATGGTGTTACACGAACTGCATGGTACTGACCATGAGTTATTAGCAGATTATTTTGTGGAAGACAGACAAGTCAAAGTCATTAAAGGTGATGGTTTACAGGGATTAATTGCCGCTGTACCGCCATTAGAACGTCGTGGGGTGATATTAATCGACCCAAGCTATGAAATGAAAACTGACTATCAAGATGTTGCTCAAGCCATCATTAAAGCCCACAAACGCTTTGCTACCGGGACATTTCTTTTATGGTATCCGGTGGTTAAACGTGAGCAAACAGAAGCTATGTTAACGCTGCTCAAAAATAGTGGCATTAACAAACAACTGCGTATTGAGCAAGGCATTAGCGCCGACAGTGACGAGTTTGGTATGACGGCAGCGGGTTTATGGGTAATTAACCCACCTTGGCAAATGGATGTATTGGCTAAAGAAGCATTAGATTATTTGGCGCCACTATTAGGCCGTGCCGACGGTCATACTACTGTGAAGTGGGAAGTGGGCGAATAATTTCACCTCTGCAGGATTTATTTGGCAGTGCAATGTGAATACTGAATACTGATTACTGATTACTGATTACTGATAGTAGATAATAGAAAATGCCCAAACCGCAGCAACGGTTTGGGCATTTTTATTGTTTATCTTCAATAGCTGTTACAGCGTTTTACTTAAAGAATGCACCTGCTGCACCCGGAAACACCACCGGGCTAACATTGCCATTCGCGGCAACACTCGCAACACCATACAAATAATTGTCGATAACCATATTATCTAAGGTGAACTGATTAACCTTGCCGACATAGCGACTATGCGTCCATTCCGCTACTGTCGTTGAGCGCCAATATACGCGATAACCGACAACGGTTTTATCATCACTACTTGCCCAGCTTAAGGTGGTACTCGGTGATACTTGCCCAGCAATAGTCACCTTAGTCGGTGGCGCGGGAGCCCAAGCTTGAGACGCTAAACTTAGCGCATTAAGCGCGGTCAGTTTAGCAGTAAAGCCAAAATCAACACCTTCAATCACATCACCATATGCAATACCATTTTCTACCCGTATATCTTGATGCTGCCGATTATAGTTCTCGTTGGTTTCCATAATCCGCACGGCTGGTAATCCTGCCTGATTAAACGGTAAATGATGCCCACCACGACCAAAACGATCGAGTCGGTACACCAGCATCACCTCTAAATTAGTCATGTACTGGTCGGCTAGTGATTTAATTTTACGGGCTAAATTGCGTGAAGCAGAATCATTTTCGCCGCCACTGAAATAGCGTTCTTTGGCTTCATCTACCGTTTCGGCAAAACGTACACCTTCAGAAAACACCCGCACACTACTGTTATTCACCACACCATTAATGCCAGATATATTGCCAATCATGTCATTATTTAATACTGCTTGAACCTGCCAATTTTGCGCTTTAGCGTAATCGGCTAAAATATTGCCGCCATATAAACCTTGTTCTTCGCCCGACAACGCAGCATAAACGATAGTGCCGTTAAATTGATATTTTGATAATACTCGCGCAGCTTCTAACGCCCCAGCCACACCCGATGCATTGTCGTTAGCGCCCGGAGAAATTGAGGTAGCATCCAACACGTCACTGACACGCGAGTCAATGTCACCGCTCATCATCACTACACGATTAGGATCCGTTTTACCGCGCTGAATCGCGATAACGTTAACCACTTCGGTTGGATTCTCGATTCGTTTACCTTGAACAGTGTCGCCCACTGTCACCACTTCTAAACAGCCACCACACTCTTTGGATATACGATTAAACTCAGCCTCAATCCAACGTCTGGCTGCACCAATACCTTGAGTATCAGATTGGGTATCCGACAAAGTGTGCCGAGTACCAAAACCGATTAAGGTACGAATATCTTGTTCAATCCGCTTAGCTTGCGGTGCGGTAGCGATGTCGTATAAACGCACATCTTCTTGTGAGGGAGCTACAAACGATGATTTGTCGGCAGCAAATGCAGGCACGGTTACAGCGCCCAATATCAACAACCCAGCCATGCCCGCTAAACAATAACCGTTGTTACGACTGAGTTTGACCCGCTTAGGTTGTACTTTATGAATTAAATGGTTCATTAATAAATACCTTAAGTTAACTGGCTAATGCTTTTTGGTAGCGTTTTAATAATATTTTTACGCGCTTTACATAAGCTTGTGTTTCAGGATAGGGCGGTATACCGCGGTATTGCATCACCGTTGTTGGACCAGCATTGTATGCCGCACAAGCAAGGTCAATGTCGCCGTCAAACTTGCTTAATAATTGCGCAAGATAACGACTGCCACCCCGAATATTCTGTTGAGCATTAAAAGGATCATCAACGTCCATATCGCTCGCGGTACCTGGCATTAATTGCATTAAGCCTTTGGCACCGGCTTTGGATAACGCGCCAATTTTAAACGCTGACTCGGCATGAATCACAGCTCGAATGAGCGCTGGGTCAAGCTGATACTGCCGCGCGGCTAAAGCCACATCGGTAGCAAAATGTGAAGTAAATAATGGGATTTTATACCAATCGATAACCGAATCGACCCGGCATGCAAAACATTCATACAATAATACTTGGTAGTCTGCATCCAGCGGTTGTTGATCGCTAAACACCATCACCCCATTGGTTTGCTTGTATTGAAACACTTTACGCTTTTCCACGCCTAAATCACTGACAATACCATTTTCGGAGTAACTGGCCTTGACGCGAGGCTTGCTCGATACTGTGCCCGATTTAGTTAACGAATAATTATTGGTTAAGGTACGCGGTTTCTGTTTGTCGCTCACATAGCCAGCATTCAACGACAGCTGATCATTAATAGATTGCTCATTAACAACCTTAGTGCTGCGTTGGCTCAACACGTTATACGTTTCAATCGTTGGCGCGGAGTGGTTTTTAGCGTTAGCCGTTTGAGATTGTTGTAACGATAACTGTTTTTTTACTGCGGTTTGCTGAGGAATATACTTAGCTTTGATTTGCGGCTTTTCAACTTCTTCCACGGCAGGATAAACCACTTGCTTGGCTTGCACATGCAAAGGTATACAAGCACAAGCCAACAACGTAGCGATACTCAATAGCGTCTGCCGATTACGCCATGTCATGGGACTATTCCTGCACTTGATCGAATATTGGCATCGGCGCGATACGGGCTAACTTTGCCACTGCCGAACCAGGGAAAATTTTAACCCCACTGTTTAACTCATCTACGGCTTTGCGGTAAAAGTCTTCTGCGTGGACAAAGTCTAGCTCTAGCTGTATATACTCGGCGAGCTGCTCGGCGCACAGCTTGTCTTTATTCACTGTAGCTAATAGCGCTTCTAAACCTTGATCAATCTGCTGCCAAGCTGCTATCGATACCGACAAAGAGCCACCAGCCATATTTGACTCTTCAATCGGTTGTTCCCAATCGTGTTCGGGCTGTAACTGTTTTAGTAGCTCCAACTGAGTCTGTTGGTCATCTGTTAAAGGGCGTGGATAAGATGGTTTTTCCTGACATAGCTCGGTAAACAATGTCAGTCTTTTATCAATTTTTGAGTCGATAACTTTCAGCGCTTCAATAGCTGAAGTGCGTTTTTTAAGTAAACTGGCATACCAAAGATAAGCCAGAATAGCGGCTAAAGTGAGGCTTATAAAAAGCACCTGCATGGTGACATCCTTTATTATTGTTATTCACTATCATAATCATTATTTAACCTGAACTCGGGATAAAAAATTGAACTAATCGCCCTCTTCGTGATCAGATCTTTCGACCAAGAAGGAACCAATCACGCAGAGGGCTTATGAATAATTTAGTGGATATATTTTGTGATG
>NZ_JACJFI010000290.1 GCF_014164505.1 Shewanella sp. SG41-4
GTGGAGATATTACGCTCTTCGGTGTTAAGTATATTGAGGCCGGTATACAAGGAAACTGTTTTACCGGAACCTGTAGGGCCTGTAACTAAAATCATACCTTGAGGTTTGGCAAGCATTTCTTCGTATAGTAGTCGCTGATCATCCTCATAACCGAGCTTTTCGATACCCAGTTGGGCGGAAGATGAGTCTAATATACGCATTACTATTTTTTCGCCCCAAATAGTGGGCAAGGTACTGACACGAAAATCGATTGACTTGGTGCGCGACAACTTCATTTTTATGCGGCCATCTTGTGGCACTCGTCGTTCGGCAATATCGAGTTTTGACATTACTTTTAAACGGGCAGAAATTCGGTTCGATAGATTGACTGGCGGTTCAGATACTTCATGTAATATACCGTCAATACGGAAACGAATACGGTAACGTTTCTCATAGGGCTCAAAATGCAAGTCAGAAGCGCCTTTGCGGATAGCATCAGTAAGAATTTTATTAATATAAATAACAATTGGGGCATCGTCACTACTGTCACCAGTTTGTTCGTCACGTCTTTCGGTATCAGCTATTTCCATATTAGCCAATGCTTCTTCGTCAGCTCCGCCTAAGTCTAAACCAGAAATATCATCTTCAATGATTTTTTCTAGTGCCTTTAGGAGTTTGTCATCCTCAACTAAAATTGCTTCAGCATGTAAACCTAAGCTAAATTGAAAATCTTCAAGTGCTGCAATATTGGTGGGATCTGATGTTGCAATATAGAGGCGATTACCGCGCTTAAATAAAGGTAAGCATTTATGCTTTTCAATCAGTTTTTTATTTAGAATATCTTCTGGAATACTGGGTATATCGAATTCAGCTAAATCAAGTAAAGGAGTGCCATACTCTTCATAACATAACTCTGCAATTTCGCGTGACGATAAAACTTTTGATAGCACAAGCGTACTTACTAAAGATCGTTTTGATTTTCTAGATTCCGAAATCGCACTCGACAACTGATCTTCGCTAAGCAGGCTTTTGCGAATAAAAAGTGTTGATAATCCCAAATGCAGGCTGGTAGAAGACATGGGGGCTCCAGTTGTACCCAAATGCTAAAATGATAACTTCTTCTTAGAAGAGGTGATTTTAGTCGATTTAGTAAATTATCATTTGTAGCACTAAATAGATATGTGCCAGAATTAGTTTTTAAGCCGATATATATAAAAAGTTGCTAAATATTAGCATTATAACATTTAGTTTAGATCCTTAACTATCATTGTTTACAGCTTAGTTGTATAGCTACATCACCTTTTTATCAGCATATTAAAAGTTTGATTTCACACTTACAAGTGTGGGATCTAGAGATCGCTTCGCTGTAATGCTTAAAATGTAAAAAGCGGATAATTGGAAATTGATAGCGAGGAGTTAGCGTGCAATTAAAAACATATTCTAGAGGACTATTAATTGTCAGTGCATGCTTTTTTTTGCTTGGAACTGTGTTTGCAGTAAAATTTGCTCATCTAGTCGGTGTTGGGAGTGAGTACGATATAAAGCGTATGATTGTTATTGGTAATATTTGGTTGTTCTCATTGGGCTTGTGTTTTATAAAGGATGTTGAATTTATAAGACTTTCAACAGCGACTAAAGCGTTAGCATTCATTTTTTTTACTTTGGCGGCTTGCTCTGCATTACTGAGTAAACATCCATTTTGGGGCGGAATTGAAATTGCTAATATCGGACTCCTAATTAGCGCTTTTGTATTTTTCTTTATCAGTATGAGATCTTTCGACAGAGATACCATTCACTTTTGGGTTTATACCTGTTTTTTATTATTTTCAGTATTTACGTTCGTTAAGTACATTCTTTTTTTATTGTTTTCTTATGCTGATGCGCAAAGCTTTGACATTCACGGACTCATTTCAGGCTATGTTAATGTGCGCTTTTTTAACCAATTACAAGTGATGGTTATGCCACTGCTTTTTTTACCGTTTTTTAGTCAAAACCTAGCTCGGTTTAGGATCATATCTTTTATAGTCATATCCCTTCATTGGACCGTTCTTCTTCAAACTGAAGCTCGTGGCGCAATACTTTCTCTGATACTTGCGTCTAGTTTAATCATGTTTTTTTTATCCGCAGTCAGTCGCAAACGATTTATTGCTATCTTATTGAAAACCTTATTAGCTGGCGTCAGTATATGGCTTGTTTTTATCATTATTATTCCATACTGGTTAATGGATAGTGCAAGCTTCCAAATAAGAACGAGCAGTTCAGGACGTGTTGATTTATGGCTTTATGTTTTAACATCAATACCAGACAGTTTATGGCTTGGGTTCGGACCGATGAGTTTTGCTTGGGGGGAAGGAAAACCTTTACCTAATGCCCACCCGCATAATGCTGTCATGCAGTTACTTTATGAGTATGGAGTGATAGTTTGTATTTTGAGCTGTGCATGGGTCGTTAATTGTGTTTATAGCAGGTGTAAAATGTTAAACCAGTACAAACATATATCCTTAACCCCTATTATGTATGCATTATTGTCAGGCTTAATTTACTCATTATTTAGTGGTGTAGCAGTTATGCCATTTGCACAAGTATTGTTTGTATTTCTGCTGGTTATGTTGATGTCATCTGAGGGGGGGGGATGCTTATAAGCTTAAACGACTTACCCGAATAGGGTTATTTTTACTGGTATCTGCTGCTAGTGGTTTGCTGTTAGCGACATATAAGCATCAAGAGTTGTTACCAGTTATGTTTCCAAGGATTTGGTCCAATGGGTTAATTAACTAGTAATTACACCATTTTTGGAGCAGTTTGATTTTTATGATCCATGCTTTGTTTTCATAGAGAAAAAAGATATTCAAAGTTTACTTACAGTTGTGAATTTGAGTGTGAATTTTAACAGATATAAAATTTTGAGTCTCATCAACTTAAAAATACGCAATATCCATACCTTCAGAAATAAAATGAGGGTATAAAAATACTCGGAAAAAGTTACAGAGATAATCTGGAAGTGGAACTCTAATGGGTACTAACTTTAGTAAATTTTTTATTTCCATGTTATTGATAGCGTTTTAATAATTTAAAACGGAAACGAAAAAGCACTCTGAAACAGAGTGCTTTTTAAGCAATTAACTATGAACCAGTAGCTGTCGATGCAGTACAAGTTACTGTTGTAAAGTCACAACTAACGGTTCCAGCGTCATCTTTCGCTTTAAATTTAACTGCTGTAGCAGTATCTAACCCCGCTAAATCCGTAGGTAAAGTACCAGTTAACGAGTCACAAGCTGTTGCAGTATAGCCTGGAGGAGTTAGTTCTGCGATAAATGATGCCGCTCTTGCTTTGGTGTGAGATGTCGCTTCAGCTAAACATGAGTTAAGCTTACTTTTATTTACATATTCTTTATAAGCAGGCAGTGCGATTGCAGCAAGAATACCGATAATTGCTACTACGATCATTAATTCGATAAGGGTGAAACCCTTAGCATTTTTGATTTGGTTGATACTTTTCATTTTCTCTCCGTAAAATAGGCTAGGGTCGTATCAATCCTCGATATCTGCTCACTTAGTCTATGCATTAAGTCTAGTAACATAAGTGTAGTAGTCGGCATTCATTTGCCTGAAACCGTAAAGCACAATTGTGTGGTGTTAGATGTTATATCCAGATAACCACAATTTTTAATAGTACCAACATTGCTACCGTTACCATGGTTATCTCTATTTAAATATAGATGTGCAATGCACATTCGACAACCTTATTAACTGCAAATAATGCCAGCGGATTCTTTACTAAATGACATTTCGGCTGAGCAGTAACGTAGAGCAAATACACCAATGTTAACAAAATAATCAATAACAGTTGCTGATGTACTTACACAACAATTGTTAATTAATTGATAACGATTTGACGTAATTTGCAATCTAACGATTACAGTGCATGGCCGAAAGGCCAACTCGCCTACAGTAAACGTTAGTATAAACTGCCATAAAATGGAATAGGTTTACCTTACAAATTAAAAATAAATGTATAAAAAGGCTCTAATTTCACATTTTCCGCTCATTATACTCTAAATTATTTTTGACATACTAGGCCACCAAGTATTTTTTTTGACAAAACTGCAACAATGTCGGTTTGTTGGCGCTTTTTTGATTGAGGATATTACTGGTTTATAGCCAAATGACTTCGGCATGTCGGCTTTGGCGTTGTCGAAAGGTAAAAGCTAAAGTGCATAGATGCTAGGTCGCTATGCGGCTAGATGTTAAAAAATATTGGTAGCGAGCGGTGACGAACGATGACATACGGGGACGAGAGATAGGAATCGGTGGCACGGGGGTTAAAATCTCAAATCTAAAATCTCAACTCTAAAAGCTAAAATCTAAAATCTCACAACCTAAGCGTTAAGCCCTA
>NZ_JACJFI010000291.1 GCF_014164505.1 Shewanella sp. SG41-4
ACATTATCAAGGTAGCTTTTCGCTGGCGATGCGCGAAAGCACATTTGAGTTATTAGCCGCCACATTAACGGCTCATATACTCAAATTAGCGCCCAATATTCATATCGATATTTACAATAAAGACAACATCGGCTTTGACGGCTTAGTAAAGGGCTCGTTGGATTTTATTCTTTTGCCACATGACTTAAGCCAACCAACCAATATCGATGAAGACTTAGTCTGGGAAACCTTAATCAACGATGAAATGGTCTGCCTAATGAGTGCTAGCCATCCACTGGCTTCACAGCAGACTATTAGCCTTGATGACTACTTAAATTTCAGCCATATCGGCATTACGGATACTGATTTGAGCACACCGTTTTTTGATATTTTACTGGCACAACAATCTAAAAAACGAGCGATACCGATTTCGGTACCTGACTTTGGCAGCGCAGCGTTAATGTGCCATCACAGTGAACTGCTATTTACCTGTTCGCGCCACTGGGCCTCAATAGCCAAGCAAGCCCAAGGATTACTGATTAAACCGTTACCGATCGATTATGGCAAAGTTGCTTATAGCCTTGTGTGGCATCGGCAAAGTATGAACGATCCTGCTCATCGCTGGCTGTATGAACAAATATTGCTTTGTAGTCGTTAACCGCACCAATACGATTTTAAGTATTGATTAAATGGTACTTTATCAATGAATTGATTTGGTATTAAATCGAAGCAAAGCCGTGTTAGCCATTTATTCAACCTCAGTTGCATATAGAAGTTACCTATAGACGCTAAATATCGCTATTAGATATATAGCGATTAGATATACAGCGACGGCAAGACGATATTGGTGACTCCTCGCTGAGTAAGTTGATTTGCTAAACGTGCTATATCTGCTTGAGTACATTGTGGCCATGTAGAGCCTATGCCTTTAACACCATGATGATGAAACTCATTTAACTTCACCCGAGTCTCTGTGGGGAGGTTAGATAAATACCCGCCTAGGGCGTCAACATCATGCTCATAATCCGTGATGCCGGGAATGTGTAACAGTCTTACTTCATACAATTTATTGTGCTGAGTCAGTAACTCAATTGACGTAAACACCGGTTGGTTATCACGCCCTGTGATGTAATGATGGGTATCTTGTTGCCATGCTTTTAAATCAACCATTGCGCCATCTAAAAATGGCAGTAGCTTATGCCAACCTGTTGAGCTCAAACTGCCATTGGTGTCGAGCATACAACTGAGGTGAGATAAATGTTCTGAGGACTTTATCGCACTAAAAAGCTCAATGATAAAAGGCAATTGTAAGCTTGCTTCGCCGCCACTGAGTGTAATTCCATTGATAAAATGACGTTGTCCGTAGATAACCTCTAGCATTTGCTCAACGGTGTAATGAGACGTTTTAGGCGTCGATTGTCTAGGGCATACCGCAAGGCAAGTATCGCATTGGCTGCATTTGGTGCTGTCCCAGACAATATGGGGCTTACTTGGAGAACTACATGGCGAACTACATGGAAAATGATTAACTGGTATTGGGTCTCCGTGTAACGACATTTCTTGTGACCGCATTTGCTGCAACGGCATTGCTTGTGAATGAATAAGACTAAGTGCCTGTTCAGGGCAGCTATCAATGCAGTCACCACAAGCATCGCACAAATTGATGGTGTGAGGATTATGACAATTTTTGCATTGATAGTTGCAGCCTTGCAAAAATATCACCAAACGACTGCCAGGCCCGTCAACACAGGAAAATGGCAATATTTGACTGACAACGGCATGTTTACTCATGAATAAAAGGAGCTTGTTCGTGAGCAATTACCCGAGCTTGGCGTTGAAATATTCCCGTATTGATTACGGCTTCTGCAGCTAACCCTGTGGTGTTGGTGCGTGAACCGCATTGCTTAAAAGTTTCAATGTCCGAGCGTTTAACCATATAACCAGTAACACGGACTAAATCGTTATTAGCAACATTGGCACTAAACTCTCTAAAACCTGAACTAAGGGCGCCTTTACAGAGTTGGAACATCGCTTGAGGATTAGCTTTAACGGTTTCATCTATGGTTAAAATATCGCTGATTCCGGCAGTATAATATTGATGATGTTTAGCTAGTGCTTGAATATGACTAATGGGATCGGGTTCTGAGCCATAGGGAATACGCACGCCAGGAGTGACATTTTTATCCAAACTAATGCCACTTTGAGAATGCAGTAACGCGCGACTGTTATAACCGTAAGTGACCGGTGTCGACTTTACTATGTTGTCTAAAGCTGCAGATATTCTGAGTCCAAGTTCATTTGCATCTGGGTTATGGCCGTAGCCTGTATTGGGTTTGCTTGCGACGTTAGCAGTTGTAACCTTAGCAGCATTAGGTAGTAAGGCTTGTAAAATATTGACCGCTTCAGCCATACCATAAATACCGAACATAGGTGCAAAGCGAGATTCATCGATTAACTGCTCCTTAACTAAAAAACTGTCAAAGAAATGAGATTGTTGGTGTAAAAATGCCGAACGAGCTTCAATAAGCTCGAATGCGAGTTGGCTATAATATGGCAGCGTTTGGACAAAAAAATCATCAATACTGTTAGCGTTTAGAGCAACTTCTTTGAGATTAACGCGCACCAAGGTATTAGCTCCGCCAGCTAACGGTAATGCGTTATAACAACTTACAATCCCAAAACCACGAGCATCGAAGGCATCGGCATGTAGCGGATAGTTGGCAATGTGAGGTTTACCGCATTGACAAATATTGCTGGTGGCCTGAAATAATAAATCATCAGGCGTTACGGCAGGGTCATACATGAAAGTTAAATTGGGGGCAATTTGTTGTAATTCTGCATCTATACGCAAAATGGTTCGGCAAATAATGTTATCAGTTGGGCCAATATTCACATGCATAAACGCATCGGGTAACGTGCGGTCGAGTAATATCCAAAACCGCTTGAGTTTACGATAGATCGCATCAGCATCAAGCCCCTGTGTAAAAGGCATTAATAACGCATCTAATTGGCCTAAGTAAACTGGGATATTGGTCACCGATGGCACATGAAAATAAAGAATGGTTAATGCATTTAAGGCGTCATCAAAGTCTTCGGCGGGCGACAGCTCCAAATATTCAGATCCTTGTTCCAAGTATTTGGCATAATCTGGCAACACATAACGCGGTTTAAATGGCGCATGACCTTCAAACATATCGCAGATAATACCTTGTTTCATGGCATTATTTACCCGTTCAGACACCGCCACATAAGGCAGACTGTTTTCAGCTTCTAATGCTAAATAATTGGTTTTTTGTTTAGGAGAAAGGTGAGGGTGGGTGACAGTTTTCTCAATGTTATCTTGTAATGTCATGATGAAACTCACTTTTTATAGATGAATGCTTGATAACAACTAATCTACTGAAAGGCATGAGGTTTAAACAGTGAAAATAGCCGACGTTGGCATTGATAAAATCGAAATCCGATGATGAAGATCACATCCCAAATGACAGAAAATGTGGACTAGTGAGTAATGAACCCTATAAACAATGAGATGCAGAAAAATCGAAATCGATAAAGAGGAACGTTATTAGATTATTACATTACTACGTTATTACGTTGCTGAGCGCTGAGCGGGCAAACTTGAAATTGTTGGGATAGTGTGACGAACACTTTTTAAGTAGGGTGTTACTGGCTTTGTAGCAAAACTAACAGGCTTAATCCAAACAATAAACTTCAGTTCTATTTCTTCCAAGTGCTTTTGCTTTATACATAGCCTTATCTGCTTGAGTAAATAAATCTGTAAATGATCTTTTATCACTACAAATACTGACTCCAATACTGACTGTGAGTACGTCGTCAGCCACTTTAATTTGAGTGATGGAATCTTGAAGCCTATTACAAAATAATAAAGAATCACTTTTGTTGGTGTCGGGTAGCAAGATCAAAAACTCCTCACCACCAAAGCGAGAGACAAGATCGGTTTGTCGGCAAAAATCTTTCAAAATATGGCCGAGCTCTTTAAGTACTCGATCACCTTCCAAATGACCAAAGGTGTCATTAATCGTTTTGAAATGATCGATATCTAGCAGCAATAAACCAACAGATTGATGAGAACGGCTAGCTTGTTCAAGTGCTAACGTACAGCGATATTTCATTTCTCTTCTGTTTAACAACTGTGTTAACTCATCAGTTGAAGCAAGCAATTTTAACTTTTCAGCTTGCTCTTCAAGTTTCTCTCTTGTTTTTATTAACTCATCGTAAAGTTGGTCTCTTTTGGAGGCATTAAAAAAACTCCAATGAATATAACCGTCATCGCTTAAACGAGCATTAACTGTTATCGGGATTCGTAGCCCTTCAGCATTAAACATAATCAGCTGCATTTCTTCACAAATTTGTTCGT
>NZ_JACJFI010000292.1 GCF_014164505.1 Shewanella sp. SG41-4
TATTTTTCAATGACAACGATTTAGTGCTGAATGATTCAAATAACTTATCGATACTGGTGTTTTTATCGCTGTTCATGAGTATTTCCTAGCGTGTTATATTATTTATGCTGCTTGTTCTATTCTTTTTTTACTGTCGCGAATCAGATTGCTAGCCAATCAAATAGCCGCCGTCGACATTAATCGCGGTACCCGTGGTGTAGCTTGATGCGTTAGACGCTAAATATAAAACCGTTCCGGCCATTTCTTCTGGCTGGGCTACACGCTTCATTGGTACGTGGTGCATCATTTGTTTTAAAATGGCTGGGTTATCAACTAATGCAGAAGCAAACTTGGTGTCGGTTCCACCTGGCAGTAATGCGTTAACGCGAATATTGAATTGGGCACATTCTTTAGCAAATGCTTGAGTCATTGAAATAACAGCCGCTTTGGTAATTGAGTAAATGCCTTGGAAGTCACCTGGAATAACGCCATTAACAGACGCAACATTAATGATTGAACCACCGCCGCTGTCTTTCATTAATTTTGCACCTTTGGTCGACATAAAGAAGTAACCACGAATGTTAACGTCGACGGTTTTTTGGAAGGCGGTTAAGTCAGTATCAATGATGTGACCAAAATAAGGGTTTGCAGCAGCGTTATTGACCAGAATATCTAGCTTGCCATGTTGCTTTGTAATGGCTGCAAAAATGGAATCGATTTGATCCATGTCACCGATGTGACACGCAATGGCTTGTGCACTGCCGCCAGCGTTAATAATCTCATCGACCACAATTTGGCAAGCTTCTATTTTTCGACTCGATACAATGACATGGGCGCCATACTGAGCTAAAACTTTTGCTACACTTTCGCCAATACCACGACTTGCACCAGTAACTAAGGCGACTTTCCCTGTTAAATCAAACAAATTGACATTGTTCATGTTTTTTCCTTTTAATTTATGATTAATGGTTCAAAGCCGAAAGTAAGTAGGGATTACCTGAAGGTTACCCAGTCATCACCAGCCTGTTCTAAGTGACTGTAGTTATTAAAATAATCAACACTCAACATGTTTTCAGAAAATAATAGTTTAGTGACACCAGTATTTCTGGCCTGCTGATTCAAGGCTAATGTCTGTCGGTCGTTCAATTGTAAAATGTGTTGCACGATTGCTGAAATCGTCCCTCCAGACGTAAACACTAAAATATCTTTTGATTTTTTTGTGTTATTTCCAGTGCTGGTAATCTCACGCTTTTTTGCTAATTCTTGTTCAATGATATTGTGCAGCGCCCGAATACAACGGGTCTTAAATTGTGACCAACTCTCTTTGTATTCATGGTCATTATCGCCTGAAACCCAACGTTCGAGCGCTTGAGAAAATTCTTTTTGCAGCGTTTTATTCGGTTCATTGCATTGGCTAATTGCCTGGCTCATTTCTGCGAAGTTACGCCACTGTTCATTGTACTTTTTTAAAATATCTACATGGTCAAACTCATTAAAACCAGAATGGATAATCATTGGGGTATGTTCACCTTGATATCCTGTTACGAAACTGGTTAACGTTTGGCCATGACGCAGTAAATCACCACAATAAAACTTGCTTGGGATAGCCCTTGCACGCCAGTACTGGCCTAATATTGCCGCTTGCTGGCTCCCCTTATCTGACAGTTGATCGTAATCAGTGCTTCCAAAGGATGCCTGTCCGTGTCGAATCAAATAAATTGCTGCCATATTAGGTCTCTAACTGAAAAATGATGGATAAATACAAAAAACCTAAACCACTGTTTAAATTAATTTTAATTTAATTATGACAACTAAAAAATATAATTAAGTTAATTTTAAAAACTAATAGTCGATGTTAATCATGAATGCTTTATGCGTTAATTTAATGGATTTTTGTACTGCATCGAATCTACTTGACTATGCTAATAGCAACATCTAAATTGAACAAATGAATAGTTCTAATACCCTACTATTTATATTTTAAATAGTAGGGGCCAGTACTTGATACTAAATACTAAACAGCAGATATGAGTTGAGGTGCTCTCAACGTATACCGTGAGATCACCGGAGTGAGTATGAAAATTGATTTGAATTTGTTTGTCGTTTTCGATGCAATTTATTGTGAGGGAAATATAACGAAAGCAGCGTCAGTACTGAATTTATCGCAACCTGCTGTGAGTCATTCATTAGGCAAACTGCGCACTCATTTTGACGATGCTTTATTTATTAGACAAGGCAATGAAATGCGACCTACCCCGGTAGCAAAGAACGTTATTGATGATGTTCGTGAAGCATTACATCAACTACAAGTGTGTTTAGTACAATCACGTCAATTTGAACCGTTAACTTCACGTAAGAGCTTTTCACTGTCATTGCATGGTTCATTAGAGCCTTATTACTTACCTATATTGCAACAAAGTTTGTCGTTAGAGTCTCCGGCAATCAATTTACGCAGTAATAAAAGGGTCAGACGTACTGAACTTGAAAACAAACTCGCCAGCGGTGACATTGATTTAGCAATTGATACCTTAATCCCTGTCAGTAACAATATTATGCACACCCAATTAGAGCTAGACCAACTCGTTGTTGTAGCTCGTAAAGACCACCCCTCCATCACACCAGAACTGGATTTAGAGACTTACCTTAGGTTAGAGCACGTGTTAGTTTCATCTCGTTCTACTGGCCCTAGTCTGGAAGATTTTGAACTTTCTCGCATTGGATTGCATCGTAAAATATCATTACGTTGTCAGCATGCTTTATCAGCGTGCCGAGTCATCTTAAATAACGATATGTTACTCACATTACCTAAAACCGCCGCAGCCATGTATAGCAAGATGCTTGATATTGCTATACATCCTATGCCAGTGGAATTACCTGATATTGGTGTGCATTTATATTGGCATGTGAATGTAGACAAAGAACCTGCCAACAAATGGCTTAGAAACAAAATGATTATTGCGGCAACTAACACCAGAATAATGAGGTAGTCAGCAATTAAACATCATATATAGAATGAGTGAATCTCAATAATCACCACTAGGGCAATATGTATTCTGTATAAATTGCCATAGTGGGTTCGTTAAATTCATCAGTATTATTCTGCTTAGGTTTAGCTTAGGTTTAACTTAAAAAAATCTAGCGTACGCTGCCAGGCAAGCTCTGCATTGGCTTCATCGTATCTGCCGGTCGAATCATTATGAAAACCATGATGAGCATTTTTATACATGTGTATTTGATATGGAACGTTAAATGCCTTTAAATCTTGCTCGTACTCGGGCCAGGTATTGTTAACCCTCTCATCTAACTCACCTAATTGAATTAATAATGGCGCTTTAATGTTTTTTCGTAATGACTTCTCTGCTGGCGTGCCGTAAAAAGGCACACCGGCTTGAATCAAAGTTGAATCCACTGCGGCAAGATAATTAACAATATAGCCACCAAAACAAAAACCTACAGCCCCTAACTTACCATTGCTGCGTTGATGCGCTTTTAAAAACTGAGCAGCAGCAACAAAATCTTGTTCAATTTTGCTTCTGTCTAGCGACTTTTGCATTTCGCGCCCTTCATCATCGTTACCAGGGTAGCCACCAAGAGAAAACAATGCATCGGGAGCAAAAGCAATAAAGCCAGCTTTAGCTAAACGCCTCGCGACATCTTTAATGTATGGATTAAGGCCTCGGTTTTCATGAATAACCAACACAACAGGCAATAATCCTGATTTATTAGTGGGTTCAACTAAGTACCCTTGCCCTTTGCCATGGCCTAACGGTGAATCGAAATTGGCATAAGTGGCTTTAATGTCTGAGTCGTTAAATGACACTTGCTCAGCTAATGCGTAATTAGGCAATAATGCCGAAGTGAGCACTGTCATTGAATAACCGAGTGCAACTAACGACCCAAGTTTGCCAATAAATGTTCTACGGTCCATACCACCGTGTGCATAGGAGTCATACCAATCAAATGCTTGCTGTGGAATGTTATTAGATGATTTGTGCATCAGGAGTTCCCTCTTCGATTTAAATACTCTGGTAATAGTGCATGATAGTCGATGAAATCTCATCAATCATCTTCACCCCATCAATACGCCTTACTATGTACATAAGTTCAATACTAACAACGCTCAAGCGCATGTGATAAGCTTTTTCTATCGTTGTATGTAATCTTGGGTCTATAAATTAACCGCTAAAGTACTTAAGATGTCTTGATGTAACACTGTTATTTTAGCACTGATTTTTTAGCGTTTATTATCAGAATTAAAAAACCAAAAGTTCAATTTCGATTATCAATGCAGAACAGGATACATGTTGAGCGGGATACGCATTAAAAAGATTAATGCTGACTAGTAGCAGTCGATTCTACTATGTTAACAGCGTATTTTT
>NZ_JACJFI010000293.1 GCF_014164505.1 Shewanella sp. SG41-4
GTTTACGAAATAAGCTACAACCAGACTTGTTCGTGACTGTTCATGGGGAAGGCTATTTGTTCGCGACAAAGGTTAAAGATTAGTTGTTGGACGTCACGTGGTAAATAGGGTAAAAGTCTGCAGGGGCTAAGCTATTGTTAAACATATTGAGTTGCACCGCGCCTTGTTTTAACGCCTGTATTTGTGGGCCAACATCCCCAAATGAGTGCGCTCCCTCCAGTAGTTTTACTACAATATCAATTGCCAACTTACCTTGTAACACCACTTGGTCATCACTACTAAACACGACTTTATTACGATACAGTCCGCGCAATATTGCTGGAGATAAATAGCTGCTCACAAGTTTTACTTGGCCAGTTAATTGTCTATGTTGCAATGTTCCTATTGCTGCTTCAATAGCAACTGCACTGCCTAGAATATAATCAGGAATATGGTCGTTAAGCAGATGATGAAGTTGGTCACGGTAAAGGTCGCGATTATTATCGGTATGACGAATTGATGTAATCTCAATGGGACTATCGGCAATAGCATCTTGAATACCAAGATCAACCCAATGGCTGCCACCGACACTTTCTGGACCAGTGAGTAGAGCGAGCTTTACTGGAGATGATGGCGGTGATTTTTTTACTGCATTGGCAATAGAGTGGCCAGCTTCCCAGCCCATTTGATACCAATTAACGCCAACTCGAGTGGTAATAATGGGGTTATCGAGTCTATTGACTAACGCTATGATGGGTTTATTAATTGTACCTTGATATTGGTCAAGTAAATTGGGGGACACAGCACCGAGTAAGATGGCATCGAAGGACTGATTAAGGCAGTATTCAAGTTGCTTTAGTTGTTGCTGTTTTCTGTAATAGCTACCGGCTTCAAATAATTCTAAATTGATGCCTAATTGGCTGGCTTTTGACACCAAACCATAATCAATGCCGATCCAATAAGCGTCTTTAAGATGTGGAACTAAAGCGCAGACTCGCCACGTTTTTTTTGCCGAAGTCAGTTGCTTATATTGTATCGTTCTGACCGTTTGGATTTTGGCATTAAAGGGTGTGCGCTGTTGCAATGTCCAGGTCGAATCTGATGATGCTTCAGCAAGTAATGGTATTATCCCTAAGCAAGCTATGAGCATGTAAACAAGTCGGCGCATTATTTTGTCTCGGTTAAGTTTTCTAGAAAGACCACCAAAAAGATTTAATAATTATAACATTATAAGGAATGAGTGTGAGCACTTTATCACTATCAGGCAAGAGCTTAGTGGGTCGCCTTATGTTGGCATTCTGCTTGCTCGGATTGTTACTGTTAATGTTAGTTAGCCTTGGCAGTATTTCGCTCTATTGGGTAAAGCTTGCCGACCAATATCTATATGAAGAAGCATTACCCGCATCAGAGGCAGCAAGGCAATTAATGCAGTCTTCTAATGGCTTGCTCGACAATGCCCAAGCGCTTGAACGAGTTGAAAAAGAGGAGCAGCGTGTTTTACTTGGCCGTAAGTTGACACTCGAAAGCACTAATTTACTTTCCGCTATTGAACGACTTAATTCATTAAATCTACAAAATCATGGTGCGGATAAAGATAAGCAGTTAGCTGTTTTAGCTGGCGAAATCATTCAAGACTTATCTATTTTCGGGCGCCTAGTTGGTAAGCGTTTAGTGTTGACGGCTCAATTGAGTGATAAAGGACGTGTACTTGCGGAAGCCGCCAGCAATAGTGGGGTTTTACTTGAAGCAGAGCAAGCAGTGGTCGATTCAACTATTCTGGCCAAGTTAAGTTTAGCTTACCCTCAAGTGGTTGGCGCAGAAAAAAGTGCCCACCTTTTGGACTCTATAATCGAACAAGACTTGGATATCCGTGAACGTTTAAACCGAGCTTTAGCATTAATCCATCATATTGCCTTAGTGGGGCAGTTATTGCAGTCGCCAGAACAACAACTTGGATTAAATAACGTTCTCGACAGCATGGCACGCGTACTTTCATCAACAACATTTACTATTCAGACTACCAGCACTAACTTACAAAACGGCAACGAAATACCGAGCCCGTATACAGATTCGAGCACGAGTGGGCAAATTGATTTAATTCCTCTCGAATTACTTAAAGGCTTGATTCGGGACCCTGTTAGGGCGACAGATCTTGAGCACCAATTGATCATCTTAAGGGAAGTGAATGTAGGCTTAATTTTGCAGCAGCAATATGCTCAATTACTTTCTCAACAAAATGCACAGCTGCTAATGCTGACGGATAAATTAGGCCAACTGAATAAGTCAGTCGATAGCGCAATAAAGGCACAACAGCAGCAGGCCGAACATGCCAGAAGTAATTTTTTACAGCAATTATTGTGGGCAAAGTCAGGACTGTGGGCGACAGGTATTTTGATGCTAATCATTATGCTGTTAGTTGTTTATCGAGTGGTTTATAAAGGCATTGCTTTACGCCTGAGTGAAGCAACTGCAGCATTATCTCAATTAAGTCAGGGTAATATCGAAGTGGTACTTGATCCTCACGGAGACGATGAACTCACCGCCATGGCAGCGGCCATTGAAGCTTTTAAACAAAAGACGACACAAAATCAGGCTCTGCAAGCTGAATTACAACAAACTGCATCAGAATTATTTGCTCATAAAGCCTCACTGGAAAGTACTGTAAAGGCACGGACACTCGAACTGGCTGAAACCAACCGTCAACTAGACGCTGAAGCAAAAGGGCATTCGACGGCTAGAGTGATGGCAGAACAAGCTAACAAGGCAAAATCGCTATTTTTAGCGACCATGAGCCATGAAATCCGTACTCCGTTAAATGGTCTTTTAGGCACCCTGACTTTACTGAGTCACTCGCCATTACCTCCAGCACAAAAACAAATGTTGGCATTATCGCAATACAGCGGCACCTTACTGCAAAATGTACTTAATGATATTTTGGATTTTTCCCGTTTGGAACAAGGTAAATTAACTAACGAACCACGGGCTGTTGCGCTTAATGAGCTGCTCGATGAAGTGATGTCAATCATGTTGGCTGGTGCGGGATTATCAGGTATAGCCTTGCATTTAGTTTGCGGTGATTTACCTAAATGGATAACGGTAGATGGCCCCAAATTGCGCCAAGTGTTGTTTAATTTGCTCGGCAATGCCATTAAATTCACTCCAGCAGGAGAGATTACATTACGGGTAAATGTGGTTGATAAACGATTAACCTTTGAAGTGGCAGATACCGGTGTTGGCATAAATGAAAAGGCAATGGAGCAATTGTTTATCGCCTATGGCGCACAGCCTAATCAAGGGAGAACCAGAGGCACAGGACTTGGGCTCGCTATATGTAAAGAATTAGTCTCGTTAATGAATGAGGTTGATACAGCCAATCATTCTATTTGGGTGAATAGTAAAGTGGATGAGGGTTCCATTTTTGGTTTTAGTTTGCCATTACACATCTGTGAGCCAGTACATGAGGTTATTTGCGCGCAACTACCTAAAGTTGATTCTAAATGTGTACTCGTTATTGAAGATGATAAAGTCAATTCCATGGTGGCCCAGGGTTTTTTAGCGCATCTTGGGCATCATTCTGTATTGGCTGACAGCTGTGCTCAAGCAAGAGCGTTGTTTAACGTCGATAGTGCTTTGCAGTTTGATGGCATCATGCTCGACATTCAATTAGGCGATGGTTCAGGAGTGGGGTTATTAGTTGAATTAAAAGATATCGCTAATATAGTCCAGAAAGACATCAGCATTGCCGCATTTACGGCACAAATTCAAGATATTGACATAAAAGAGTATCAAACTGCAGGCTTTGACGACGTATTAGCCAAACCACTTAATATGAAGTTATTAGTCAATTGGATTGGAGATGCAAGTGATAAGTCGCCAATGAACAACGCCAACATGAATAAATTATCCAAGCTAGAGCAACGAACAATTTTTACACACTATCCCGTGGATAAAAAATCATCCGGGTGTAATGAAGACAATCAGTCTTTACTCGATGAAAATCAAATTAATCAAGACTTACAATACCTCGGTACAGCTGCTGTAAAAGAGATGTTAGCGCTTTTCCAAGTCAGTAGTACGCAACACATCAATACACTCGCCGTTTTATCTGCTGATAATGTAAAAGTATTACATGCACTTAAAGGTAGCAGTGCCAGTATCGGCTTTATTCAGTTGAGTCAGTTGTGTAAACAATTAGAAAAAGATCGGATTGATGATGGTTCATATCACTTGCTTAAACAGGTATGGCTAGCATCCATTAACGCACTTGAGTTGAAGTTAATCAACTAACTGATATAGAATCTAAATAATCATATATATGAATAAAATAGATAAGTTCTTCTTGTATTCAAGCGAGTTTATTT
>NZ_JACJFI010000294.1 GCF_014164505.1 Shewanella sp. SG41-4
TACTCAGATAAAGACTTTTCGCCTTTAAATATTTCTACAATTTTATCTTTAGTCTGTTGTGTTGGGCTGCATTCAAATGGATCATTTAATGCAGGTTTGGGTGTTACTCTTATCCACGGGTCTTTCAAGAACGAAATAGCGGCGACTTTGCTCATATACTTATAAACAGGTTTCATTTAATTATATCCCTTTGAACATCACAATTAGGTTAATTTTTTTGGGGCTTCAAAGTTCACACAAGCATATGACTTAAGGTTGCTATTGGACATTTACATTTCCCTCCATTACAGAAATCCAAAAACAGAGTAGGCATAACATTCTATTTTCGCTTGGCAAGTTTCGCTGCTAGTTTGACTATGCGTTTGTCGTAGTTGTCAGTCCACCCTTGCTTTAGAGCTTTTTGTGATAGTTTGATAGCACCCTCTAGATCGCCTTCCTTTTCAAGAATAATAGCCATCTGCTTATAACCGACATGAGAAGGAAGTGTTTGTGGAGTAGCATAACCTGCAAGTTTACGACCCAATATTCCCTCAAGCTTTTTAAGACTAATTCCTTTGGGCTGGATGGGTTTGCTGAATGTTTTGGCTGCATGTGTGGATATTGATATCTGCAACCAGCAAAGCTCTTTTGCTTTTTGGTAATGAGCTTGATCATCTCGTTGGCGGTAATGATGTTTTATTAAGCCTGTTAGTGCTAAATGAATATCTTTGAAGTTCTTACGAGGCTGATTTAGTGTCTCTTTAACTGCTTCCTCAGTTTTATTAGCAACGATTGCCTTTGCACCATCAATTGCAACACAAGCTAACACGTCTAAAAAACAGCATTTACCCGTCTCACAGTTATCCTTTCCAACAATTTTAGCATAGAGGTAAGGCACTCCAAGAGTGAAACCCATTGGTTGATAGTCTCTGGCAATTTGATTACGTTGTTCTGGCGTTAATGATGTATTCCACCATTCCTTTAAATCGTATTTATCGAGTATATCCATATTCGTTTTCATAAGTGGTAACGCATAATCTATTGTAAAGCACTGGAATAAAAAATTGAATTGAATCAATGAAGCATCATTGAGTTTTGTAAATCCCCCATCATAAACCTAATAAAGACTAATCTAGTTTATGATAATCCCTCAAATTACTATTTCTATAGCAAATTTGATGCCACTAGCAAAACTAGAGCTCAAGCTAAAACTGATTTTGGGGCAATAACGGCTTAGAGTGGTTAATTAAAGTTACGACAATTTAGACATACCCGAAGCAGTGGTTTTTATACCTGATACTTCAGCTTCATGTTCACCTTGACTAATAATATCATCAAGTATCCCTGAGAATTGCCTCGGCGCGCTATTTAGTCTAAGCCCTATGTAAGTCCCGTCAAAATTAAGCTCTTGTTCTCTCATTGCTTTACCTTGCGACACAATTTTTGCACTGCCACTACCAAGCATAAACCAACCAAATGAAGAAACTAATTGCTCTAACACATAAAGTCCAAATCCCGAATTATCATAAATATTATCGGCTTCTGCTATTTTTGTTGTACTTGAAACTCCTGGTTTAATCGCCTTCCGTAGTGCATCAATTTCAGATTCAATTTCAAATGATCGCTTTAAAGAAGCAGATATTCCCACGCCTTCGTCAATGACGGCTACTTCAACCCTACCATCAGCCCAACGTTGACCACATAAGTAGCATTCATCCGCCAAAGAATGCTCAAAGACATTTCGCACAATTTCCCTTAATGCGTAATGATAAAGCTTATTCTCTTCCGTATATTCATTTGTTCCAGATAGTAGAGTTGCAAAGCGTCTAGTTTGAGAAATAATTTCGTCATACCATTCTTTAACATCTTGTACTTGTAAATCGATAATAGGTTTTTCTATTTTAGTTATCGGCAAATAAGTCATTGAACCTGAAGCTTCACCAACTACATTTCCTTCGCCCATACCTATAAAATCAAAAAAACCTAAATGACGAAGATAGCCATGTACTTTTTTATCACTGTCATAGCCTTTCTTTTTGGTGATTAGCCCGTTTTCTCTTCTGTGTTTTATCCATTTACGCATTTTAGAACCTGCAACTAACATCCCGCTAGGGTATGAATAATTTAAAGTTGTACAATCTACTAAAATTTCAGGCGCATTAAGGTTTTCTTCAAGTTGTTTAAAAAATGAATTAAGTGTGTCACGTCCGAAATGTGAAGGGAAAAATATGGTTTTCATTAATATAATACGACTCTAAATATGTATTTGGATAACGTTTTAGTATTTATGCGCTATTTAAAGCGCATAAACATCTTTCTGGACTTGGCCTATGCCTAGTCCATATTAATTGGCATGCTTCATGCTATGATAATTTACTTTTTTTGATGCTGCCTATGGAATACAGAGCAGTTTTGGTCTACTGATATTGAGTAGTGGGTAAGTTTTTCATTGAAATTCCTTTTCATCATATTTTTCTATCTTACATCTTTAAGCCTAACGGTTTCAATGAGGATTATGTACTCAATTGGATCCTCATTTGGCGACGCGCAGCGGCTTAATTTAACGTTTTATTAGTGCACATGTGAATTGGCTAAAAACACTCAAAATAAATTAAGTTTGAATATAACTGTATATCCATCAGTTTCGCTTACTAATGATGAAGTGCTAAAGCCTCGGTTAATTGATAAGAATTTGTAGGGCAACTCGTTTATGAGTTTTCGATTCACCAGCCGATCTCTAGCAAGCTTTGGGGCAAAGGTGTATTTGCACCGTTCGACTCTGGCGCACTTCTGATCTATGAACCGCTAACGGTGACGGTTCTGAGTATGTTAATTCCATAACAATAACAATGACTTAAAAGCTGTGATAGCATTTACTTATGATATGCCATCCATAATTAGTTTCAATTTAAGCAGTAGTTGTCCATCACTGTCTGACACCTTAAGTTGATACTTGTTGCTCGATACCTCATTGATACGTTTAAGATAGAATTCAAACAGTGGATCTTTATACCGGAGTTGTCCAAGCACGCATGAGTAGAACTTAGGTAGTTCATAATGGAGAGTGCTTTCGATGCTAGATGTTGGATTTAGCAAATCATCGTGGTGTAAGTCCACAATATTTACGTCTTGTAAGTTTTGCCGCAATTCTTCTATGAGAGGCACTAGGCTATTCTTAAACTTCAACGCTTCTCCCGCTAACTCGGCTTCATAAAGATGAGTGCTTAGCAGTAAAGCCAACTCTTCTAGAGTGCTCCGATAATGGTCATTATTAAACCTTGATTCATTTTCCTTCAGCAAAATATCTATGGATTCACGCATATTTCTACAGTCGGCAATAGGGGTTAACGCAAGCTCCTGTTTGCAAAGTTCATATTGTCTTTCGATTTCCAACGAAATGTTATCAAGGTATTCATAACGCGATTGAAGAAAGGCAACAAGCTCCTTGATATTTAGCCCTAGCACGATGTCGTCTTTATTGGGATCGTTACTATAAAGTCTAACCTCAAGGTCACTGCTGCTTTTTGTAAACCCTTCATATGGCCAACTTGCAAATCGTTTCTCTTTTCCTTCTCCATCGAGGTTTACAGGATGCGCCCCAAAACATGCTCGGACTTCTTTGAAATAATCATTGTCGTCTTTATCAAAGATCCGTTCGTTGAAGATGAGTTTTTCTCCTTTAAACGCCTGCAGCTTAGTGGAATGACCAAAAAAAACACGATGCAGTTGCTTCACTGCCTCATTAACAATATCAATAGAACTTATTAAAGAATAAATTTGCATGACTCTGACATCGATATTGGAGTCTAAGTCTGGAAATCTGTGCAAATTTCGAATAGCTACAGAAATCCAGTCCATGCTTGAACATATAAGGTTCCATTGATTTTTTCCTTGCTTGTTTGCGTACGTTTTTAGGACGAATTGATTGTTATCATTAACCAAATCTCTGAAAGCAGTAATTTTTTTATCATCAATATCAGCCAACATATACATTCCCATTACAAATTCTGCGGGGTGAGTTTCATTTTTGCTGTTCATTTTTTTCAATGTTCAAAACTACCAGATTATCCGACAGTTTATCTAGTTGGATAACTCATTGAATGAGATGGTACATCTTTCTGATCGGCCCGTCCGTGGTATCTTCTGGCATTAGGAAATGTAGGACAAAGGAAAGAATGGTTACCTAATCAATTAGGAGGTTGAAACTCACTTTGGGGCATAAATGATACTCAGCGTGAGGAGCCGCGAATTATTGATACGGCGATGGAAAAATATGGTGTAGAAGTTTTGGATGAACAGTGTGATGACGTGATCTTCCAAACGATAGCAAAGAATCTAGCTGATACGTATC
>NZ_JACJFI010000295.1 GCF_014164505.1 Shewanella sp. SG41-4
CTCGATTTAACTGTTTATGATCCACGTGATATGGCTGCATTTACCCAATATCTATTAACTCAACAGGGTAGTATTTTAGTGGTCGGACACAGTAATACTTCGACAGATTTAGTTGAAGGTCTTGGTGCCGAAAAACAAACACCCATTGAAGATGCTAGCGAGTTTGATCGCTTATATATCGTGACCCTCAATGCGAACAAGCAAATGGTGTCAACTGTGTTGCTACGCTATTAGATGGTAAATGATTGTTAGTAAATGATTGTAGAAAACAATAGTGGCAAATGAGACAGCAGACAAATAGGTGACCGACATGGAGCCAATTAAATGTGAGATTTACGATTACATTGAGATCATCTGTTTGTATCGCTATAGGGTCAAATTGACATTAATCGATGGAACCCATCTTCAAGGTCAATTTGACCGAACTTTATATGTCAGTCGCAATCAACAAAAACACGAAGCCATTGCCGGCATGAATCAACAACAGCAAGCAATAGAAGTGATATTAACCGATATCATTTCTATTGATGTTCTCACAAAAAACGCCTCATTTAACCATCTCTCGTTAATCCAATAGTTTACGCCATACCACTTATGAGAATATTTACCCTAAAGCCCGTAAAATCTTGACCTTAAGCGATTAAACAGGCATTGCAACATCGACATAGGTGAGTTCAATACAGTATAATGCGCGGCTTTTTTCGCTGAATTATTTGTTGATCTGCATAACATTAGGTAGTTGTATGTCCCTTGCTCAAAACCCTGCTCAAACTCAAAACCATTTCCCTGATGACATTGCTGCACGTATTGCTCAATCAGAAGCACGCGTTATAAAGGCTATTTTCCCGTCGAATACCAATCACCATAATACCTTATTTGGTGGTGATGCTTTAGCATGGATGGATGAAACAGCCTTTATCGCCGCCACCCGTTTTTGTCGTAAATCATTAGTAACCGTCAGTTCTGACCGTATCGATTTTAAAAAAGCGATACCCGCTGGCAGTTTAGCAGAGCTGATTGCTAATGTGATTCATGTAGGTAATACATCACTCAAAGTTGAAGTGAACATTTATGTTGAAGATATGTACAACGATCATCGAGAACATGCAATACGAGGAGTATTTACTTTTGTTGCAGTAGATGAAAACAGAAACCCAACCCAAGTGTGGCCACACAATTAATATACGCCCCTGCTGACATAGCCTAGTAGAAAGCTGCATTAGCACTTTATTTACTAGACTAAAGTCTATAATTTTACGGTTTTTATTCAAATCAATCACAATGTGACATAAAGCAATAGAATACTCGATTACTTTTCTGTTACATTGAGTTTATCTTCACGTGCAACATAGAATAAAAAACGCCATGAAGCTCGAAAATTTAAACATCATCATTGCAGATGATCATCCATTATTCCGTAATGCCTTAAGGCTAGCGCTGAGTAATGCTTTTGAAAAAACTCAATGGTTTGAGGCTGATAGTGCCGAAGCGTTGCAAAGGGTTCTTGATCAAAAAGAGACCCCATACGACTTAATCTTGCTGGACCTGCAAATGCCTGGTTCGCACGGTTACTCAACCTTAATCCACCTCAGAACTCATTATCCAGATATCCCTGTTGTGGTGATATCAGCCCATGAAGACATCAACACCATCAGCCGAGCGATACATTATGGTAGTAGCGGGTTTATCCCAAAATCTGCTTCAATGGAAGCGTTAACTGAAGCATTAAATGCAGTGTTATATGGCGATATTTGGTTACCACAAGGCACGCAAATTGTGCCTGTTTCTGATGACCCAACCGACAAAATGGCCAGCCGGCTATCAGACTTAACTCCGCAACAATATCGCGTATTACAAATGTTTGCAGAGGGGTTACTCAACAAACAAATAGCCTATGATTTTGGGGTATCAGAAGCAACTATCAAAGCACATGCCACTGCGATATTTCGTAAACTGGGGGTTCGCAATCGCACTCAAGCGGTGATAGCATTGCAGCATTTAGAAATGGAAAGAATTGATATCTCGTAATGCCTCAATCATTCTCGCTGGAACAGCTGCCTTTTTCACAAGCATGTGAAAATAACAAGCAACCTATCTTGACCCTATTGGCAAAATGGTTTGCCAATAGAGTACATGTACTTGAAATAGGCAGTGGCACAGGCCAACACAGCGTCTATTTCGCTGAAAACCTTGCCCATGCTCGCTGGCAACCAAGCGATCAGCAACATTATTTGCCTACCCTACAAGCTCGGCTCAATTCACAAACATCACCAAACTTACAACAGGCTATTAGCCTTGATGTCACCCAACCATGGCCCCTACGTTTATCAGATGTAGATGCAATATTCAGTGCTAACACCTTGCACATTATGAGTAAGCCAATGGTGGAAGCATTCTTTACTGGTGTTGGTAGTGTATTGGTTAATTCAGGTTCATTAGTCGTTTATGGTCCCTTTAATTATCAAGGCCAATTTACCAGTGACAGTAATCAACAATTCAATTTGTGGCTGCAACACAACAATCCTGATAGCGGTATCCGCGATATTGAATGGATCTGCCAGTTAGCACTGCAACAAGGGCTAACACTTCAAGATGACATCGCCATGCCAGCCAACAACCGTCTGTTACATTTTATTAAATAACCTCAACTCTACATTAGTGATGGGCTAAATCGATACAGAGTGGTTATTTCAAATCTGTAATATCAAAACTCGATATTTTGCTCACAAGGCGAATTGAATCGTAATAGTCTATCGATGACAAGTCATGCTGCACAGTTAGCAAGCTAAAGGGTTGTTTAAAGTTCGTTTGTTATCCCGAGCTCATATATTCACTAAGGTGGAGTAAACGAACTGAAAATCATCCAAACGATTAGTGACTTACTTGCCAAAAACCTTGTAAGCTAACGACTAGAGTCAAAAATACACAAGGACACTCGTTATGGGTTCGGTTACCACAAAAAGACATCCCAATGGTCTTGATTATGTTGTTGTTGACACAGCACTTTGCCAAGCACGTATTTTTATGCAGGGAGCGCAAATAGACCAATTTACACCTGTAGGCAACGCACCACTATTATGGGTATCAAGTGCAGATGATTATCAACCTGGTAATGGTATCAGAGGAGGAATCCCCATTTGCTGGCCCTGGTTTGGCATGAGCGACACTCCAGGATTTCCATCGCACGGTTTTGCACGAAACAAAACCTGGTCACTTGAATCAGTCAAAATGCGTAACCAATTAGTAGACTTAGTATTCACTCTGCCCGCCAATGAAATGGATAAACAATATTGGCCTCATAATACCCAAGTAAAGGTGTTATTCACTTTAGGCGAAACCTTATCAGTCAGCTTGGTGAATACTAATAATGGAGATGATGAGGTAAAGCTTACCCAAGCATTGCATAGCTACTTTCCTATTGAAGATATTCACCAATTGAAAGCGAGTGGCTTTACTGGGTCACAGTACATTGAATTTGGTGAAGGGCCGTTTAAACAAGTCGATGACGTAGTCAAATTTGAACGAGAAACAGATAGGGTTTATACCCAATTAGGTGATACTCAGGAGTTACATACACAAAACGGCACTATTGTGGTCAGCCGTGAAAACAGCCAATCGGCTGTACTTTGGAACCCTTGGATAGACAAGTCGATGCGCCTTTCACGCTTTAATGCCGACGATTACTTAACCATGGTGTGCCTAGAAGCCGCTAATGTGTTGGAAGACTGCGTGGTATTAGCACCAGGACAAAGTCATACATTAACCACTCATATTAGCTGGAAATAACACCGCTATTTGAGTGAGATAAACAGATAAACCGCGATGCTAAGTCGCCATTAAGAGAAGTTCATCGCCTAATAATAGAAAAGGCAGCCAAGATGGCTGCCTTTGTTAATTTCAAATATCCATTTGCTATTTCGATACTTTGGTCATGATCATCATAAAAATCAACGAGCAATATCTGACAACCTTGAAGGTTAGTATTAGCTAACGACTCTATTTTTATTCTTTTTAAACAAGCCAAACCAAAAGGCTGATTCAAGCAATCCACCAGCCACAAAAAAAGTGATCGCTCCCGTTTGGCTACCGGCTAAATAACACGTTAGTGCAAGCACGATTAAAGTGACTAACAACAATAATCTGTAGATACCTGTCATATTAATTTCTCTCAATCCTATAAATGCACTATTCAAAAATAGTAACAAAACCTATCGGTACATTAGCGCTTTACTAAACCACGAGTCAACTAAACTATCGCCAATAAAAAAGGCAGCCGAAGCTGCCTTTGTTGCAATC
>NZ_JACJFI010000296.1 GCF_014164505.1 Shewanella sp. SG41-4
AGAAGAGACAATAATGTCAACTTTTTTGCCAGCGATATCGATTAAGTAGCTTCGAAGTTGGCGCATAATAAAGTCAAATAAATAGGCTATGCTTGCCCCAATAGCTAATACCCAAAGCGACTCAAACGCTAAGTTTGGTACTACTTTATCATAGACGTTCATAATGAACAGCGGTGACACTAGCGCAAATAAATTGACCAATACCGATGCAATAAGTGCATCACGATAAATGGGCGCTGAGTCTTTAATGCTTTGCATTAACCAGTGTGTACTGTTGTCATGTAGATGGACGTCGAAACTTTTATCGCCACGATAATCTTGTTTTACGAGAAATAAGTATCCTACATATAAAGACTCTAAGGCTTCAAGTGTCAGCGTATCTTCGCCACCAGTTTCTGGCAATTGAATAACAGCTTTATCATTTTCTAAATCAATCTCTCTTAACACGCATGCTTTTTTATCTTTAAATAATAAAATGCACGGTAATAATATTTCTGAAATTTGATTTAAGTCTTTACGTGATAATTTTGCCGACAATCCTGCTCTAGCTGCAGCTTGTGGTACTAATTCTGGAGAGATAACTGAGCTTGACAATGGTAAGCCCGCTGCCAAAGAATCAATAGAACAAGGGCTGCCAAAGTGTTCTGTCAGCAATACTAAACAATCGAGTAGCGGATCAACCGTTACGCGCTGTGAGGCAGAAATCTTCCACTGCTCGCTTGTTTTAGACACAGTTATAGGCACCTAATAAAAGTCCTTAATTTATTATTGTTAGAAATAACTTTTCGTGCGTCACATAATACTATGTGACGCAGTCAATGTGTTGTTATTAAGGAATAATATTTCCACTGTACTGATCATAAAGATCAGGATGTGTGGTTCCTGGTGAAGGTGCTGGATTCTCTGTTGGTGTATCAACAATGAGTGCACCGTCATTTAACAATCCGCTGATAATAACACCATCGGTTGTTGCGCCATATTGCTGCGATAGATCAACACCATCTAGTATTATCACTTGGTCAACGATACCGTCTTTATCTGCGTCGATTGAGATTGTGGTATTACCATTACTGAACGAGAAGTCTAGATAATCATCCAAATTACCATTCTGTTCATTTTGCAATAAATCGCTGATATGAAGCGTATCATTGTTCACTTCGAAATCTTTAATAATATCAGTGCCCTTATCACCTTTAGACCACACAAAGGTATCACTGCCTAATCCACCGATTAGCGTGTCGTTGCCTAAACCGCCGATAAGAACGTCATTACCTTCGCCACCATAAATAGTATCATTACCGCCTTGACCGAATAAGATGTCGTCTCCGATACCGCCATCTAAAATGTCATTGCCGTCATTGGTATTATTGATATTAAATTCATTAACATGAGTACGAATATATTCATGTACAGCTTGCACATCAATATCAGCAGCATTTTGGCCAGTTTTATCCGCAATGTAAGTTTGTAGTGCAACGTATCCTTGTTCAGATGAACCACTAAATTTAACTAGGTCACCAAATATAATGTCATCGCCTTGATTACCAATCGTATTATCGTCACCTTGGGATTGTAATGTCTCAGAGCCTGTAATAACGCTTGATAGATCTGATACGTCGATAGAAGCTCGGACAAAGCCATCTGTATCATATAACTTTAAGTTGGCTTCATTAACCGTAGTGCTACCGTTAGCGCTTGCTAAGCTGATTGCTTCAACTTCCGACACTGCAGCGAGTAAGTTAAATGCATGTTGCGCCTGTGCGGTTGTATTTGTACCATTGTCTGTAAAACTGCTAACAACGTTACCGTTAAAGCTTAGTTGTCCAATTTTAGCGCCTGTGTATGGCGAATAGACAGCACCGCTAGCGTTGACAATAACTTGACCATCTATGCTGATGATTTTACCTTTAGAATAGTTATTAGAAGTCAACAAACTACTTAAGGTTTGATAGCTACTAGTCGAAACATCATAACTCATTAATACTGTTGAAGTATTAGTATCAACTGTTTGCGCATTTGGTGAACCATCAGTAATGAAGTAAGAAATATTATTTCCAACATTATTTAACACTGTGCTGCTAGTAAACCAATTTATTGCAGACTCAAAACCAGCTTCATAGTTAGTGGAACCACTCGCGCTCATTTTTGCTAATTCAGTAAGCAGTGTTTGGACCGCGTTAGCATCGTCCATATTTACTGATACAGAGTAATTTGACCCAGTTGCAAAATTAGTCAGCAAGACATTTACTTTTCCACTATGCGAACTCGTTGCGCTATTAGCAAGTGAGTTAAAGACTGCTTCGAGCTCCGTTTTAGCTTCTGCAACAACGCCAGCCATACTACCGGATGTATCAAAGATAAATGCGATATTATAGTTTTCGCCAGCAACAATCTGTAAGCCCTGTTGATCGCTCACAATGATATCGTTATTAACAGTTCCTTTAATCACATCGTTGCCTGGATTACCAGTGTACTTCTCATAAATAGTTCCTGAATCAGATTCTCCAACAATGTTAATCGTTACTGTCGCTGTATCGGTTGCGCCGTATTGATCAGTGACTGTATAAGTAAAAGTATCAGTTGCAAGTTGCCCAGCGGTAAGTGCTTCAAATGAATCGTTTGTATCATATGAATAAGTACCATCACTGTGGATAGTTAATAATGCACCGCTTGGTAATATAACTACTTGGCCATCAGTTACTGCCGAGCCATTAACATCGGTAAGTGCAAATGTATTTCCTTGAGCATCAGAGTCATTGTTAAGTAGACCTTGATTTGCGTTAGAAATGGTCAATACACCATCTTCCGACACTAAGTAGGTTCCCATAATAGCTGGACCAGATGCAGTAACACTTGTTAGGAAATAGTCAGATGAGTCAGATAATGCTGGGCCACCATTTGCTTCACTAATTGTTTTAGTTGCTTCAAAGACGAGCTGGTCAAAAACAATATTTCCGGTATTAATACTGAAAGTACCAATGTCACCAGCGGCCGTTTTAAATGTCTCACTTGCGACAAGTTGACCATTGTAATAAGCCTTCCAAATACCTTGTTCACCATTGTTCTCACTCGAGAACATGTTAGATACGCTAAATGTAGCTTGATTCACTAAGCCATTAAAATCAATAACGACTGCTTCCGATGTACCTGTCGCCGAATTATATTCTATTTGTCCAGCGATTTGATCGGAGGTACGAGGTGAACCTGTAACGCCGAGTTTGTTAGAACCAGATTCAATGTTTATTGCGCCCATTGAACCATCAGCTGTGCGAGCCGAAATTGTCATTAAGCTCTGGCCGTTTGACTGAGGAATAACCCAAGCAGTACTTGCACCAGTGGTAACTGAATATGATGAACCTGGAATATCATCGTTCGCATCAACGTTGTTTATAATTGCGTTGTCAGTAACGGTAATAGATTCATTACCAGCAGCATCAGTTTGAGATATCTCAGCAGTAATTTGCTCTCCTGCAGGAGGTACATCTGCAGTCCATGAAATCTCACCATTGTTATAACTGAAAGCAACATTTGGTATTGAACCATCTAAATTCACTAATTGACCATTTTCTAATTTCAGATCAAATGACACTTCAATGCCATTAACAGTGATAGATATTGAAACAAAGCCGCCTGCAGTAAGATCTGCATGATCTGCCTCTGCTTTAATTTGTATTCCACTACCATTGGCTAATATTTCATTATTATTTAACCAGCCATCTCCAGGTGTACCGTCATCAACAATAATAATTGACAATGCTGATGGAGCCGTTTTATCGACCCCTTCTTTATCTGTCGCGATAACCGATAGATTACCTGCTGCATCAGTGACTTGTGCCGTAACATTCACTTCAGTTGCGCCTGGTGCAACAGGGACTTCAACCGCGTAGCCATTATTCAGCATCGCTTGAGTCACTGTTACGGTAGCTAATACGTTGCCGCTGCCATCAGTCACCACTAGCGTGTCACCGATCTGAGTGCCGGTCGCTAAGGTTACCGTCGCAGTGACAGTGCCGTCAGTGCCTATTTCGCTGGCGTTATAGATGCCATCGCTGCCCATGCCGCTGAATTCAACGATTGGTGCAGGTGCCATGGTGGCATCAACAGGTTGTGTATCTGTTGCGGTTGCAGATGGGTTACCCGCAATATCAATCACTTGCGCGGTAACATCAACATCAGTTGCGCCTGCAGTGACAGGCACTTCAACGTCAAAGCCGTTGTCGAGCATGTCTTGAGTGACAGGGCCGTTAAATAGGGTGTTGCCATTGCCGTCAGTGACAATCAAGGTGTC
>NZ_JACJFI010000297.1 GCF_014164505.1 Shewanella sp. SG41-4
GTCATTCCTAAGAATGATTCTATTTGTGGCGAATATAATTCACTCAAAAAAATTAATGTGTAACGATTTATAAGTTTTTCTATGTTAATCAGAGTCTTAACTTGGTGGTTTATTTCATTCAATGAAATTGGTATCGTTAAATCAAAACAGTTAGAACCTACATAGCATTGTCAATACAGTCTCCGCCTAAAATCATCACTCACTAAGACAGTCAACTCACGTGATTAATTTGACTTAGACATGCTATTTCTGGCAGTTATTGACCGCATGATGGTTGCGCAATAATCCGCTTATCACATAGAATAGAGACTTGCGTTTTTGGGTAACTAAGACTCCTGTACTGTCTTGATTTCATTAACGTGCTCTCGTTCAAAAAGAACATACTTAATTACCATGTGGCCCTACGTGGGGGTCACCACTGGAAAAGGAAATTTCATGCCTATTATTACATTGCCTGATGGCAGCAAACGTGAGTTTGCCAATCCTGTATCGACTCTTGATGTTGCATTAGACATCGGCCCTGGTTTAGCAAAAGCGTGTATTGCTGGCCGAGTAAACGGTGAATTAAAAGATGCAACGGACTTAATCACTGCAGACTCAGAGTTAGCTATCATCACGGCCAAAGACGAAGAGGGTGTTGAAATCCTTCGCCATTCTTGTGCGCATTTATTAGGTCACGCGATCAAGCAAATGTGGCCAGAAACCAAAATGGCAATCGGCCCGGTTATCGACAACGGTTTTTATTACGACATCGACTTAGACCATAAGCTGACACATGAAGACATCGAAGCCCTAGAAAAGCGTATGCTTGCATTAGCAAAAACTAACTACGATGTGGTTAAAAAGGTTGTATCTTGGCAAGAAGCTCGCGATGCATTTGATGGTCGTGGTGAACAATACAAAATTGCTATTTTAGATGAAAACATCAGTAAAGACGCAACACCAGCGCTTTATCACCACGAAGAATACATAGACATGTGTCGTGGCCCTCATGTGCCAAACATGCGTTTCTGTCAAAACTTTAAGTTAATGAGCGTTGCTGGTGCTTATTGGCGCGGTAACTCTGATAATAAAATGCTGCAACGTATATACGGGACAGCATGGGCAGACAAAAAAGCCCTTAAAACTCATTTAGTACGTCTAGAAGAAGCGGCTAAACGTGACCACCGTAAAATTGGTAAACAATTAGATTTGTACCATATGCAGGAAGAAGCACCTGGAATGGTGTTTTGGCATAACGATGGTTGGAGCATATTTTTAGAACTTGAGAAGTTCATTCGTCAAAAGCTAGGCCAATACACTTATCAAGAAGTGAAAGGCCCATTGATGATGGACCGCGTGTTATGGGAACGTTCTGGCCACTGGGATAAATATGCAGAAGCCATGTTCACTACTAACAGCGAAAACCGTGAATACGCGATTAAGCCGATGAACTGCCCGGGTCACGTACAGATTTTCAACCAAGGGTTAAAATCTTATCGTGACTTACCATTGCGTATGGCTGAGTTTGGTTGTTGTCATCGTAATGAACCATCAGGTTCACTTCACGGTTTAATGCGCGTACGTGGTTTTACTCAAGACGACGCTCATGTGTTTTGTACAGATGATCAAGTTCAAGATGAAGTCAGTGCATGTATCCAAATGGTATATGACACATACGCGACATTTGGTTTCGATAATATCGTGGTTAAACTGTCAACTCGCCCTGAAAAGCGTATTGGCGACGACGATATGTGGGACCGAGCTGAAGACGCTTTAAAGCAAGCTCTCGCCAATAATAATATTAAATATGAAATATTACCGGGTGAAGGCGCATTTTATGGCCCAAAAATCGAATTTACTTTGCATGACTGTTTAGATCGTGCATGGCAATGTGGTACAGTACAACTCGATTATGCATTACCGACTCGTTTAGGTGCTACTTATGTCGCAGAAGACAACAGTCGCCAGACGCCAGTAATGATCCATCGTGCTATTTTAGGTTCTTTAGAACGTTTCATAGGTATATTGATAGAAGAATACGCAGGTAAATTCCCAACATGGCTTGCTCCAATGCAAGTTATTGTAATGAACATTACCGATAAACAAGCTGATTATGTTGAAGAAATCGTTAAATTCTTCAAAGAACAGGGTATTCGAGCATCTTTTGACTTGAGGAATGAGAAAATAGGCTTTAAAATACGCGAACACACACTTAGACGTGTGCCTTATTTATTGGTCGTTGGTGATCAAGAAATGGAAAATAAGGAAGTAGCGGTGCGTACACGTGACGGTATCGATTTAGGCAAGTTAAAACTAGAAGATTTCGCCGCGATGATACGTCAACAGATTTCGCTCCGTAGTCTCAAATTGTTGGAGGAATAGGTCATAAAGATCAAAAGAACAGCAGGGCGACAGCCAGCCCCTAATAGAATCAATGATGAAATCACTGGTGTACCTGAAGTCCGTTTATCAGGTTTAGATGGTGAGCCGATTGGTATATTAAGTATAAAAGAAGCTCAGAACGTTGCAGATGAAGCAGGAGTTGATCTTGTAGAGATCAGTCCCAATGCTGAGCCTCCTGTCTGTCGCATAATGGACTACGGTAAGTTCCTTTTTGATAAAGCGAAAGCTCAAAAGGAACAAAAAAAGAAGCAGAAACAGGTCCAGGTTAAGGAAATTAAATTCCGTCCTGGTACTGATGAAAACGACTATCAGGTAAAACTACGCAACCTGATTCGTTTTCTAGAAGATGGTGACAAAGCGAAAGTTACGCTGCGTTTCCGTGGTCGCGAAATGGCACACCAAAACCTAGGTATGGATCTTTTGAACCGTATCAAGGCTGATTTGGAAGAGTATGCGGTTGTCGAATCTTTCCCGAAAATGGAAGGTCGTCAAGCAATTATGGTGCTAGCACCTAAAAAGAAATAGTAGGGCAACTTAAAGTAGCAAAAGTCTCTTGAGGCTTTTGCTCGCCTTACGTTTATTAACGTCCCAATGCGGAGTTTTAGAAATGCCTAAAATGAAAACAGACAAGGGTGTAGCGAAGCGTTTTAAGAAAACCGCTAATGGTTTCAAGCGCAAGCAAGCACACTTACGTCACATTTTGACCAAGAAAAGCACTAAGCGTAAGCGTCACTTACGTGCTAAATGTTTAGTTGCTAAATCTGACGTTCCAGCAATCGCGCGTCAACTACCATACGCTTAATTTAGGAGTTTAGAAAATGCCAAGAGTTAAGCGTGGTGTAACCGCACGTGCTCGTCACAAGAAAGTTTTAAAATTAGCTAAAGGTTATTATGGCGCTCGTAGCCGTACTTACCGTGTTGCTGTTCAAGCAGTAACTAAAGCTGGTCAATATGCTTACCGTGACCGTCGTCAGAAAAAACGTCAATTCCGTCAGTTATGGATTGCACGTATTAATGCAGCGTCTCGTCAAAATGGTCTGTCTTACAGCCGTTTCATTAACGGCTTGAAAAAGGCGTCTATTGAAATCGATCGTAAGATTTTGGCTGACATCGCTGTTTTCGACAAAGTTGTATTTGCAATTTTAGTTGAGAAAGCAAAAGAAGCATTAACTAATTAATTAGTTAGTACTTTAAGAGAGGAACCTTCGGGTTCCTTTTTTTATACCTACTCCCATTAATAATTTAGTTTTGCTCTATTCAATACCTTGTTAATGTTGACTAGGAGATAAAGTATCGACTGAAGCATAAAAATCACAATCAATTAGCAAGTACTTATTTAACAACTATACCTCTTTCTATCTGCGTAATGTTTCCCAATCAACGATCTATGCGTTCAATGTAATGTCTATCGTGAAAAAAACACCTACTTCGTACTAAACCTGATTAAAATTTTTAGCCATATGACAGTGTCTAACAGACTTTTACTCAATTAAATTGGCATTATAAAGACCGCTAATTGTAAAATTTTTAATTTAATACGAATTTGTCTCAACTATTAAAATTCTCACTACTCACACTCTACATACAATGGTATAACTGAATAAATTTTTCTATTTACCTTACTTAGGATAGTTGTAATGATCTTTTCTCAAGTCACACTTGCTCCAGCAGATCCCATCTTAGGCTTAACTGATGCTTTCAAAGCAGATGCTCGCCCTCACAAAGTCAACTTAGGTGTCGGTATTTATAAAGATGAAGCAGGGCAAACCCCGATATTATCATCTGTAAAAAAAGCTGAAGCTATTTTACTTGAAACCGAAAAGACCAAAAA
>NZ_JACJFI010000298.1 GCF_014164505.1 Shewanella sp. SG41-4
ATAGCGGAATAAATGGCATACCTAAGTAATTAAAAATAGGTGTATGTTCAGCCAACACTAATGCGACGGTACCAATAGCCATAACAACAGGGATCACCCCGAATATCATATCGACAACGTTTTTAATTCCTTCAGTTAGCACATGCTTAATGCCACCAGCAGAAGATGCGCGTTGCATTGCTTGTTCAAATCCCCAAGAAAATACGCCATGACTGGTTGGGATTGATTCGTCATCTTCATGACGAGGAGTGTTATCGATATACAGATCTTTCTTCCATGACAACGGCGGTAATTTAGGGACTATGATTGCTGCAATAAATCCAGCTAAGCACACTGTCAGATAAAATGGCACAAACAGGTGTTCAAGTTTGACTTGTGATATCACCACTAAGCTAAAGGTTATCGACACTGCAGAAAAGGTTGTGCCAATAACAGCAGCTTCGCGGGCAGTATAGAAACGAGTTTCGTATTGTTTAGTGGTCATTAAAATGCCCACACTACCATCACCTAACCAAGAGGCCATACAGTCAATAGCACTGCGACCAGGTAAATTGAATATTGGACGCATAACTTTGGTTAATAACGTGCCAAAAAATTCTAGTAAACCAAAATTGAGCAATAGCGGTAATAACATGCCAGCAAAAATGAATACTGAAAATAACACTGGTACTAAATCATTCAGAACCAAGCCACCTGTTGCCGATGAAATAATCGCATCAGGCCCCACTTGCAAATAAACCATGACGATAAAGATTGCACCTACTATTCGCACCGCTAACCAAAATAAATTGACCTTCAGTAAAGTGCGTAAGAAAGTACTTTTACGAACGAATTTAGGGTTAATGAGCTGAGTGAGCAATGAAGCTAATGCCATTAATACCACAATGCAGGTAACGATAAGCTGGATAGAACTGCCCATTTGGCTTTGCAATGCTTTTGAGATAATTGCAATCGGAATGGTAATCGAACCTTCGACATTGATAGGCGTCATAAACAGTAGCAAGCCAATCAGTGACGGAATAATAAAGGTGAGAATTGTTTTAATGTTATGTTTTTTATGTGTCACGTTAAATACACCTTACTTATGTGTTCTAAGTTGGCCAGCTGTGCTACCCAACTGTTTATTATGGACCGAAATTGAATGTCCATTCAGTTGTGTTTTTTGGGTAGGCAAGGTTACCCCCTTATTTGCTGTATGTAAAATGATAACTTAACCGAATAGATATTAGTTAAATGTGAGTAGATATTTACGTTAACAATGTGTCGAGATACATGATTAAAATCTAATTTAATCAGTTGGTTAATATTTTGTTGCAGGGATGTTTGCTCTTTGAGTTTGAGACTTTTTATGGCTTGTATGCCATTAATAAACATGGATATGATCACAGTTCATGACCACTTTTATTAATGGCTATCGAGTAGCGAGTGTAAGGTTATCGCGTTGGAGTATTGGGCTCAAGGGAATAGTCCATGCCTGGTAACCCTAACCAATAGCCATTGCAATGATGATTGATAATCGATGCCTGTTTATTGTCGTTAAACTGTTTTTTGAGCAAGGCTTTAGTATTAAGCGGATCTTCTTTGGTTTGCGCTAATACATCAGCAAGTTCTGAACCCATGGCTATGTCAGTTAATTTATTGGGTGATATACGCCAATAATCAATTCCCATGTCTATCATTTGTGGCATTTGGTTAATCAGGTTTACCTGCGCCGCAGATTGAGTTTGAATGCCATTTAAGCGGAGTAAGGGTTGTGACTCTTGAGTTTGAGCCAGTAAGCCTTTGCTATGGCGTTGGCAAATAGTTTGACACTTATCTTTAGGTAATTGGTAATGTTTGGCGGTAAAACAGCGTGCAGAATGTGCTAATGGTAAATAGCCGTGGCCGAGCACCTCTATTTCAAAAGCGGGTTTATCGCCCTGATTGATGACAGTGCTTAACCATTGCTGAGATAATTCACAAGGCATGACAAAACGATACATCCCTTTTCGGTGTAATAAATCAAGACTGGTCCGATTATAGTTATTGATTGTTGGCCCGCACACAAAGGGGACTTTGGCTTGGTGGGCATAATGTACCGCTGCCATATCATTAGCTTCAATACTGAAATCGCCATTATCAATAGCTCGTCTCAGTTCATTAAGTTCAGATTGCGCCTCTATCAAAGCCATGGTTGATAACACCACATGTTTGCCATGAGACTTGAGCATATTGGCGAGATCTAGATAATCGTTAAACTTCAGTTCGCGGCGACGACTGCACACGGTTTCACCTAAATAAATGGTATCGATGTTACTCAATGCAACTTGCTGATAAAAGTGCTCAACATCAGATTTTGACCAGCAGTAACTAATTGGAGCGAGAGATATTTTCATTGTAAAACCTTATTGCCATTGGCGCTCATAAGCGCCCAATGTAGTGATTTGTCCTTCGGATACTTTTGCTAACGCTTGCGACCATTGTGGTTGCTCGCAAAAAGACTCGGGGTTAGCTAAGTATGTGTCGATAGCACTACGCCAAACGTGCGTGACTTGGCTTACATAAGCAGGGCTTCGCTGACGTCCTTCAATTTTAAGAGATTTAATTCCCGCTTGGGCGAGCTCGGGTAATAAGCTTAAAGTGTTTAGACTGGTAGGTGATTCCAGTAAATATTTTGCATCCTGATCGTACTCAGCAACATAACGGCCTTTACAGACAACCGGATAACCCAATTGTTGGTTGGCATCGGCTTTGTCGATCAATACATTATTGAGTCGAGTTAATTTATCGCTACCAGAATCTTGCCAGCGTACATGCTTAGCGGGAGAGCACGAACCGCCTGTATTAGGGGATTGTCCTGTCACATATGATGATAAATGGCAGCGTCCTTCAGCCATGATGCATAAACTACCAAAAGCAAATACTTCAAGCTCAACAGGGCTCACTTTGGCTAAGTCTCGAACCTGTTTAATGGATAACACTCGTGGCAATACCGCTCGTTCAATATTAAAAGCTTGTTGATAAAATGACAGAGCCCCCAAGTTTGTGGCGCTGGCTTGTACTGATAAATGTAACGGAAGGTGTGGATAATGCTGGTGGGCATAATCGAGTAATGACAAGTCCGCGACGATGAGAGCATCCATTTCTAATTGTGCTGCTAAATCAACGGCCTGATACCAGCGGTGTTCTTCACCGGGTTTGGGAAAGGTGTTTAGGGTTAAAAATACCTTTCGACCTTGGCTTTTAGCCAGTTTTGTCGCTTGTGCTAGTTGTGCAGCAGAAAAGTTTAATCCTGCAAACGAGCGCGCATTAGTGTCATCTTTTAGTCCGAGGTAAACCGCATCAGCGCCAGCGTTAAGAGCGGCTTTGAGTGACGCTAAATTACCTGCAGGGCATAAGAGTTCCATGTTGGTGTTCTCATTTTTTTCAAAGAACAGGAGTGTAAATGTGATTGAGTTAACATGATTTGATTTAAAACAGGTTTCGTTAGATAAATTGCCAGTAAACTCACTTGATTATTGGTTCTATTTGCAAGTAGGTACTCTCGATGGCTCAAGCATTTACACAACAATTATCGGCAAACTTAGCAAAAAATGTATTACATTTTGCGCCTCAAGTGAGTCGTCGCTCGCTAAACTTGATGCCGGAAGCGTTAAAAATAATCGTCATCAATAAACTGCTTAATTTAGTGTTAGCGGAACAATTGAAGACAGATGAACTCGATTTTCTCAAACAAAAGTGGGTAGGCATTTGTGTTGATGATATTGGTTTGCGTTTTGAGGTGGGTGTCGAACAACAACTACGAGTGCGTGCTTTTACTCAGCCCGATGTGACATTAAGTGCCAATGTGCCTGAGTTAATTTTGGTTGCAGCAGGTAAAGAAGACCCCGACACACTTTTTTTTCAGCGTAAATTACGTATAGAAGGGGATACGGAGTTAGGTTTAGAAGTTAAAAATCTATTGTTGTCTATTGAGTTAGATAACTTACCTAAACCCGCTCAAATCGGCATTGAGCAACTTGCTAAAGTATTACAAAGATTGACCGCCAGTGAATAATTATGGCGTTATTTAAGTATAAAAAATGGCGCATTAAGCGTAATGCCGATCAGTTAAGCGGTAAAACGAGAAAATTTAACTGATCGGTTGACCGATCTTTCTAGTCTGCGAAAATCCGATAATCTTTATTATCGGATTTTTTTATGGAACTTTCAGAAGCCCTTG
>NZ_JACJFI010000299.1 GCF_014164505.1 Shewanella sp. SG41-4
TGGTGATATTAACAATCATCAACTTAGGGGCAAAAACAAAATTGATGATTTAGTTTTGTCTTCGTTTAAATCACAGATCCTTTCGAGCTATCTGATTTATGCTCAATAAAATAAGATAAAGAATGGTTTATTTGAATTATTGTGCAAAAGGAACTCTAACAGGCCAAAGAAACAACATATTTAATTGGCAGTGGGGCATAGCGAGTCCGCACATACCCCATATTCCCTTTTAAAAACACTACTTATACCAACCCTTCTGCCTGTTCAAGTAACAGTCTAATCGCGTCTTCTGCTGCATCTGGCGGTTATTTCCATCTACGCAGTAATCTGCGTACAAAATTACGCATTCTGGCTCAAACACTATCTCGCTTTTGCCGATCAGCCGTTGCTGACTTACGCAATTGCTGAGTTAACTTAATAGCAAGGCTGCGCAAATTATCATCACCAAAATGGTCAATATCGATTTCAAAGCTTCGCCAGCTACAAAATGATGTTCATGCGGCTGAACGAATTACAAGAGTTTATGCTGATGTGCCGTAAATGGTATGAACTTGCATTAGTTCAAATCAACTTATTGCAACACATCTTTGGCCACTATTTCAGAAGCTTTCTAGCTTATTTCTGGACATCTCCGAGTTAGGTTTTTAACTCTAACTCGCCAGTTTCGGATTAAAATTTGTATGGATCCCCAACAACATGCTCACCGTTAATTTTCACTTAAAACTGATACGCTATGCCAGTGTCTAACCCGCTGACTAGTAGTCATAAATTTTACAACACTATGTTATGCCACCATTCAACAACAAAACCATGTTCCGCTTAAGTTGAGCAAAAACATCCTCGGCGGTAACTTTCCACAACAAAGACAACTCATTAACAGCAAGTCTGGCTTGTGAGGGTAACAGTGGGGAATTATCCACTTTTGCAAATGGACCATCAGTTTCGAGCAACACACGATCTGGCGGTAACCACGACGCAATTTTCATTCCCCGATTTGAATTCAACATTGACGGGCCGACAGAGAAAAAACAGCCGTGTTCGGTTGCTTCCTGTACTTGCTTTTTGGTTCCTAAAAACCAATGAAGTATTGGCGTTCCTGCTAGGGGGTGTTTTTTCAAACAATCGATGACTTGTTCTGTAGCGTTTAGGCTGTGAATAGATAGAATTTTGTCATTGAACTGAGAGCACTTTTCAAGAATATGGTTGAATACGTGGAGTTGATCCTCGAAGTACGGTATGTAACCCTTTGAACCATCTAGACCAATCTCTCCTATGTATCTAGTTTCACCTATTAGCTCATCGAAGATGGCTAGCTCATGCTTTCTCAAGTGGGCTAGCTGTGGGTGCAACCCTAAAGCAGTCTTACAACGGGCAATACCTTCTGTAAGTTTAACTGTGCCTCTCCAAGCGGATGGCACAGTTGTAACTGACAGCACATAGTAATTGCATTCCCTCAAGTCATTAAGTACCTCGCGGTGATCTGGGTACAAATCGACATGGCAATGCAGATCCATCATGCTAGGTTGACCGATTTCAAAAATGCTTCAACTTCTGCCAAACCTCTTTTCACCATAGACTCCAGTTTTTCACGTGTCTCTTTATTCAGTGGCAAGGGTCCAGACTGGCGTAACCAAGCCATGTAGTCAGGGCTCTTCTTTAATCTAATTATTGCAGTTTGCACTGCATGAACGTCGTCTCTTTTCTCTGATTCGTTCAATATGCTTTTAAGTCGTGGAACCGCATAGTCAGCATCTTTTGTAAAGCCTGCATGAAATACGGAAGCTCGTCTGATTAAACATGGAAGACAATAGCCACATTGTATATGTTCTCGATGCCAGTGGCTGCAAGATACACTTAATAGTATCGCTTTTTTAACTGCGTCTTGATCAACGCACTCAGCTAGCATTTCGCCTTTGGTTTTAAACTGATAAGGGTTTATAAAGTGAATATTAAATCCAACATCGTTGAGCAATATCTCTAGCTGAGATAGAAAGTTTGGGTGAGTTGTCCGGGTGCTATGGCTTCCAATGCGCCTGCGAGTTAACGGCGGATTAATCGATATATATCCATTTTCAGGTACAATAATCTGAGAGATAGTATCATCGTTATTTACTTTTCTAAGTGCCGTAATCCCCAATACAGCCATCACTAAGAAATTAAAGCTCCTTCCCCTCATGCTGGTATCGTTCGCATGGTTCGCCTGACTGGATAATTGAGGGGCTATTGAATATGAAAACTCCCCAAATGGCTTTTTGAGCAGTTTTTTTATATCTTGCTGTTTCGCTCCATCAGCTCGATATGCGTGGCTTACAAGCATTGGGCGAATATCAGAGTTACCATTGAGAATATCAATCGCTCCAATTGCGCTGTCTAAACCTCCAGAAAAAAGACAGACCGTATTAAATCCTTTCAATGATTCCGTCGTAAGCTTGGACTGCTTGCTATTTATTGGCTTAGGTAGCTCTAATTCAGACTTGAGAAAAGATAATTTCCATTGATCGCCAGTTAAAAAACCTAACAGTGATTCAAGTCTTTTAGCTACTGCTTCCCACTTATCTGGAGCAAATACAGGTATGTGGAGATTCAAGATTCGTGACCAAGAATTTGGCGCATTCTCTCTTGGCTCAAATGTCTCTGCCGAAGTCACTGCTGTTGCGATAGTTACTAAATCAAGTGCATCGGGATTAATCGCAACCCCAAGCTTTCTAATCTTGGTGAGCAACTCTTTCGATGCGTGACTGCATTTATACTTATTTAGCGGATGGCTATCAAAAATTTGTACCGGGTGGCATTCGCCAGAGTAGTCAGGAAGTTTGTCTGGGTCGTGATGGAAGTAAAAATCAGTCATTGAATTTCTCCCAATGCTCTACAGTTTTTGATATTGCCTCAATTTGAATTTTCTTAATGTTGTTCTTGGCGATATTACTGGGATTGCCGTTTGTCGCTTTATCCATTTCTTGTTGTGTTATCACTTTAATCAGTTCCCTTAATTCGCTTTCCATTTTGTGATGCTTAGTTGCTATCTCTGCTTTGAACCATGCTTCTCCCATTCCTGTGACTACGTCTTGAAAAATTAAGTCGGTTAAATAACAGGAGATTGCATCTTGGATTACCTCGTCAGTAAAACTTGCAGGATCGAAGTCTTGAGTATCAGGAAGTGCTTCTTCCAAAGCATAATTGAGAGCAATGCGAACCGAGTCAGAATCTGAGTTATCTGGCGCTAAATGAGAGGCTATGCGATCAATCGCTTGATCAGTAGTTAGACCCAGAAGATCGTTAAAAGATAAGGATTGCCCCCCAACGGTAACATTGTCCCCGCGCATCATTCCTACGAGTCCAGAACCTGCGGTTATGCCACTTGCAAGTCTGCGACTTGTCCCTTTCCCTCCACCGGAGGATTTTTTAGAGTAATGTTTTAGAGAACGCCTAAGGTCTGAGCTTGTGCCACCTGTGCCGGCATACTTGCCAAATGCTTGTCTTGCACTTCTGTATCTGTTTGTTGCCGGTGGTGCATAATTCGGTGGACCAATTTCTTGTTGTACCTTATCGTTATCAACTTCTTGGCTATTATCTTCGCCATCGCCAAGGCCAACGTCTCCATCAGTGTCAGTAGCTGGCTCAATTGTTAATCCGTCACCACTTTCAGCCCAAGGTGGCACGAGAGGATTTTTATCTTTGGGTCCTTTTGATGATGCAGATGTTCCCATTACTTAGCTCCTTCTAGTTCTTCTATGATTGGTTTCATCCAACGCTCTGGCGGTAGGTGCTTTATAAAATCCAAGAAAGTGGCTTTGCACCTAACATCTTTTTCCGCGAGCAATCTCGCGCCATAAATCCCGTCTGGGCGTTTGCTCCAATCTCCAATTTGTCTCAGCTTTTCGAGCACTGCATCCATTGCTGGCATGTAGTCATCTGGTGGAGTTTCTTCTATCGCTTTAGTACTTGCTTGACTGATTCTTTGGGTCTGTTTCAATAGTGCCAATACGAGTTTTTGAGCTGCTCCCGACATAACTGTTCCAAAAGATCCCATAGGAACATTTTCCTTGCTCAGGTAGAGAGCTGGGTGTAATGGTCTAATGAAACTGTAGAGATTTATAGCTTAAAATAAGCAAAATCTTAAAGGTATTTATCATGATTAGAAAAACGAAAATTACTGTCAGCCCTCTTCAAAAATTAGAATATGCCAAGC
>NZ_JACJFI010000029.1 GCF_014164505.1 Shewanella sp. SG41-4
TAATTGCATTAGGGCTGCGGGTATATAAAACACCCGGTTCACAAGCCGGATATATGAAGGCAATGAATTTGTTTATCAACGCTTCGAAATCACTTGCAAAACGGGTGGGTCCATATATGACGTAAATATAAGCATTACTGGAATGACGGAAATATAAGCATTACTGGAATGACGTAAATATAAACATAATCGGAATGACGAGTATTTACACATGACTGGAATGACGGAAATAAAAAAGCGAACCAACCGGTCCGCTTTTTAATGCTTTAGATATTATATCTGCAGGCTCCATTATCCTTGAGGCCGTTGAAGACTCTTTGCAAGTGAATGCGTGAGCCTGACAGGACGTCAGGCTAGCTTTCGCGGTACAGGTCGTTCTTTGGCATCTGCCCCATATGGATATGGGAAATGTCATTATGATGTCGGGAACATCATTGACCATGCCATCACGACATTCGTAAATCCATTCACATCAGATTCCCATCGGAAGCATTAGCATTTTCACTCTTTATTGTAAGATGGGCCGAAGCAGACTACAAACGAAGTTAAAAGCTGGATCAATCCCCATGGCGACCTTTTCGCATCTGTTGTTTAAATCATTAAGGAAAATGTTGCGGGGCGGCTGGGCTAATTCTTTTAAAAAGAGTCAAGAGGGAACAGCCGTTGGTTTCCTCTTGGTCTGGTGTGGGCGACGCGCCACGACGTTAGTGGCTGCAGGCCATAGCTAAGATGAAGACAAAAGAAACAAGCTGGATTCCGGCTCAAAAGCATTACCGGAGAGACGTTTTTTCGGAATTTACTGGAATGACACAAACAAAAAAGCGACCTTTCGGTCGCTTTTTAATTCTAAAACTTCAAATGAAGCCTACTACCACGATAATGGCGTTACTGCCGATGAGAAGACAAGGAAGCCGATGCTTTTCTCCTCGGAGTTGACTGGTGTCAATGAGAAGAGAAAAGTGTCGGCTGACGCCGTATTATCGAGGCCAAGTAGTCATTATCATTTATTCGTAGTCTGAAAGTGGGACGCAACTACACATCAAATTGCGATCCCCATAAACATCATCGATACGATTTACGGTTGGCCAAAACTTATTCGCCTTAACCGCTGCCGTTGGGAACACGGCCACTTCACGACTGTACGGACGTGAATCAAACTCTGGGTCCATAATATCCGCTAGGGTGTGAGGTGCATTATGCAGCGGGTTATTGTCCACTGGCCACTCGCCTGCTTCTACCTTGGTAATTTCACCACGAATAGAAATCATCGCTTCGATAAAACGATCCAGCTCAACCTTAGACTCAGATTCAGTAGGCTCAATCATCAAGGTTCCCGCTACTGGGAAGCTCATGGTTGGTGAATGGAAACCATAGTCGTTTAGACGCTTAGCGATATCCATTTCGGTTACGCCTGAGGTTTCTTTTAATGGGCGTAAATCGATAATACATTCATGGGCAACACGGTCGTTACGGCCAGTAAATAATACTGGGTAATGAGGCAGTAGTTTTTTCATGATGTAGTTAGCGTTTAAAAGCGCAGTTTGGGTTGATTGCTTAACCCCTTTAGTGCCTAACAACTTAATGTACATCCAGCTGATTGGCAAAATGCTGGCGCTACCATAAGGTGCAGCAGATACGGCGCCATTATGGTCGCTTTCGCGGCCTGGCTTAATCACTGTATGGCCTGCTACAAATGGCGCAAGGTGCGATTTAACACCAATTGGGCCCATACCAGGACCGCCGCCGCCGTGCGGGATTGCAAAGGTTTTGTGTAAGTTAAGGTGCGATACGTCTGCGCCGATAAAGCCTGGTGATGTTAAGCCAACCTGTGCATTCATGTTCGCGCCGTCTAGGTACACTTGACCGCCATATTGATGGACAATTTCGCATACTTCGCGGATTGATTCTTCGTACACACCGTGAGTCGATGGATACGTGATCATGATGCACGATAAGCTGTCGGCTAACTCAGACGCTTTAGCGCGTAAGTCTTCTAAATCAACGTTACCTTGCTTGTCGCAAGCAGTAACCACTACCTTCATACCGGCAAGTTGTGCCGATGCTGGGTTAGTGCCGTGAGCTGATTGTGGAATTAAGCAAATGTTACGGTGCGCGTCGCCGCGAGACTCGTGGTATTTCTTAATGGCTAACAGACCAGCGTACTCGCCTTGTGCACCTGAGTTTGGTTGAATACACACCGCATCGTAACCGGTAATTTTAACTAAAAACTCAGACAGTTCGTTAATTAACTCGGTGTAACCTTGTGCTTGGTCTAGTGGGCAGAATGGGTGCATGTTAGCAAATTCTGGCCAGCTTACTGGTAGCATTTCCACTGCTGCGTTGAGTTTCATGGTGCATGAACCTAACGAGATCATTGAGTGGTTTAAGGCTAAATCTTTGTTTTCGAGACGCTTGATATAACGCATCATCTCGGTTTCGCTTTGGTAGCGATTAAACGTTGGATGGGTTAATACTGCATCTTGACGTACTAGCGCGTCTGGAATTGACTGGCTGCCATTAGCAACGATGTCGGCATCGAGTGCTGCAACGTCTAAACCATGGCCTGCCCCTAGGATAACGTCAAACAAGTCTGCGATATCTGTACGGATAGTGGTTTCATCTAAGCTGATACCAAATACGCCGTCTGTATCAATACGTAAGTTAACTTGCGCGGCTATGGCGCGGGCATTAATGGCGGCAACGTCGGCACCTTTAACACTAATGGTGTCAAACCAAGTGGTGTTAGCTAAGGTTAAGCCTTTAGCTGTTAAGCCTGCCGCTAAAATGTCGGCTAAACGGTTAATGCGTGATGCAATGGTTTTTAAGCCTTGTGGGCCGTGGAATACTGCATAAAACGACGCCATATTGGCTAATAAAATTTGCGCGGTACAAATGTTTGAGTTGGCTTTCTCGCGGCGAATATGTTGCTCGCGCGTTTGCATGGCCATACGTAATGCGCTGTTACCGCGGGTGTCTTTTGACACACCAATAATACGACCAGGCATTGAACGTTTGTGTTCATCACGGGCAACGAAGAATGCAGCGTGTGGTCCGCCGTATCCCATTGGTACGCCAAAACGTTGCGAACTACCAAATACAACGTCTGCGCCCATGGCGCCAGGTGATTTAAGCAGCATTAGCGACATCATGTCAGCAGCTACAGTGACAATCACTTTGTTGTCACGTAGTGTGGCAAATAGCTCGGTGTAATCGGTAATTTGGCCAATACGGTTGGTGTACTGGAACAAGGCACCAAATAATTCGTAATTTACCGCTTCTTCGGCTGGACCAACAACAACTTCAAAACCAAAACATTCAGCGCGGGTTTTCACTACGTCGAGTGTTTGTGGGAATACGTCGTCGGCTACGAAGAAGGTGTTAGCTTTTTTGGCTTTAGATACGCGCTTGGCAAGTGCCATGGCTTCTGCCGCTGCGGTTGCTTCGTCCAGCAATGATGCTGATGCAAGGTCAAGACCGGTTAGGTCCATTGACACTTGTTGGAAGTTTAAGATTGCTTCTAAACGGCCCTGGGCGATTTCTGGCTGATATGGAGTATAAGCTGTGTACCAACCTGGATTTTCGAACACGTTACGCAAAATAACATTTGGCACTTGCACGCCGTAGTAACCCATTCCGATATAGCTTTTAAAGACTTTGTTTTTGTCAGCTATTTTGCGGATATAGGCGATACCTTCGGCTTCGCCACATGAGTCACCTATGGTGAGGTCTTGTGGTAAACGAATTTTGCCAGGAACGGTTTGCGCGGTTAAGTCTTCTAACGACTCAGCACCAATGAAGTTGAGCATTTCTTGCTGCTGCTGTGCACTTGGGCCAATGTGGCGTGTTAGAAATAACTCGTGTTGTTCTAGTTGTGTCAGGGTTTGCTTGGTCATGTTAAACCTTGTTCCAAATCGACCAGTTATGGCGGTAGGGCACAGAACTGGATTAGGGTGAAAATGGGTAATACGTGGTTAACCTGTTTAAGGTTTATTATATTGTGCCCTCGTCATTGGCTTTTTGGCTGCCACTGGTTTGAGGTTATTACACAATATATTTTAGCTGCACATAACAAAGAAGCTCCCTAGGGAGCTTCCTGTATTATGGGTGATTACTCTTGGTCAATCACTTCTTGATAACCATCGGCATCAAGTAATGCGTCCACTTCAGCTTCGTCAGAAGGCATAACACGGAAGAACCAACCTTCACCAAATGCGTCGCTGTTAACAAGCTCTGGCGAATCTTCTAAAGATTCGTTTACGGCAATCACTTCACCTGAAATAGGTGCGTAAATGTCTGAAGCCGCTTTAACTGATTCAGCAACAGCGCAATCATCACCGGCAGTAACGGTGTCGCCCACTTCTGGTAATTCTACGAATACCATGTCACCCAATAGGTCTTGAGCATGTTCAGTGATACCGACTGTGTAACTACCGTCTGATTCTTTACGGATCCACTCGTGTGAAGATGCATATTTCAACTCTGCTGGAATAGTGCTCATTATCGTTGTTCCTTAATCTGATGTTCTAATACTTAACAAATAAATTCTTTTTGGGTAAACCGCAACTAATTTTTTGAGTCTTTAGAAAGCTTGTTTACCGTTACGTACAAAACTTGGGGCTATAACCTTTACGTTAACGCGCTTTTTACGCATTTCAACTTCAGCTACTGCACCAATACCATTAGGCACACGGGCCATGGCAATAGAATAGCCTAACGTTGGCGAAAACGAACCGCTGGTGATCACACCTTGATGTTCAACACCGTTTGCGTCGGTAAAAAATACTGCCATATCGTGGCGTAATACGCCCTTTTCTTCCATGACTAAGCCGACTAGCTTTGAAGTGCCTGCAGCTTTAATGGCGGTAAGTGCATCACGGCCGATAAAGTCACGCTCGCTTGGTTCCCACGCTACAGTCCAGCCCATGTTAGCGGCTAATGGATTAATTGACTCGTCCATGTCTTGACCGTAAAGGTTCATGCCCGCTTCTAAGCGTAAGGTGTCACGCGCGCCTAAACCACATGGCTTAACGCCTGCGTCTAACAGTGCTTGCCATAAGGCTTCAGCTTCGGCTTCTGGAACAATGATTTCGTAGCCTGCTTCGCCGGTGTAACCGGTTGTGGCAATAAATAAGTTGGCTGATTGCACACCAAAGAATGGCTTCATGCCTTCAACAGCAGCGTTTTGCTCAGTGCTGAATACAGTAGCTGCTTTGGCTTTAGCATTAGGGCCTTGCACGGCAATCATCGCAAGCTCTGGACGTTCAGTCACCACAACATCAAATGCTGCTGCTTGCTTGTTGATCCAGGCTAGGTCTTTGTCGCGAGTAGCGGAGTTAACCACCACACGGTAATGAGTGTCGGTTAAGTAGTAGGTAATAAGGTCGTCGATGATGCCAGCGTTTTCGTCTAGCATTCCGCCGTAAAGGGCTTTACCGGGTACGGTAAGCTTGGCGACATCGTTAGCAAGTAACTTACGTAAAAAGGCACAAGCATCGCTGCCGGTAACGTCAACTACGGTCATGTGCGACACGTCGAACATGCCTGCATCTTGACGTACTGCGTGATGTTCTTCGATTTGAGAGCCGTAGTTAATCGGCATGTCCCAACCGTGGAAATCTACCATTTTGGCGTTTGATTCTAAATGCTTGTTAAAAAGTACAGTTTTGCTAGCCATTATTATCCCTTTTTTTGAGGCCTTTCTTATGTAGGTTTTTGATAAAATGCGGCCAAAATTATACTCCGCAGACCCACTTTGTATACAAAAAATTTTTCTAATCCGAGTCCGGTCGCATTAGTTTAGCTAATCTATTGTTGTAATTTTTTTACATAATTTTTTACAATAAAAACGCCGATTTAACTGTATAGACTGATATTAAACAAGTTTCTACATTAGCTATGATGAAATTGGCTCACGACAAAGTTTAGGTAATGTCATTTTGTTACCCATAGCCTGTTTGATGAACACTGTTTTCAGCCCAGCGACATTATCAACTAGGGTTAGGCCTATGTCGCGCATGGCTTTTTTAAGCGGATTGCTGCCGGCAAACAGTCTTTTAAAGCCTTCCATGGTGGCAATCATCTCCATTGCCTCGGCTTTACGCCAACGTTCAAGGGCGCGTAAATGGCTATATTCGCCTAAATCTTTGCCTTGCTGGTGCAGTTCGGTAAAGGTGTCGATGATACTGGCGGCGTCTAAAAAGCCTAGGTTAACCCCTTGGCCAGCTAACGGATGAATGGTATGAGCTGCGTCACCAGCCAGTACTAATCGATGGCGAGCAAAGTGGCGCGCATAACGCATACGTAGCGGGAATGATTGGCGCTCGCTAACGACCTGGCACATGCCTAAACGACCATCAAGCGCAGCAGTTAATGCTTTGCCAAATTCTATATCGTCTAATGCTAACAATTGCTCGGTTTGGTCGGGCGATACAGACCAGACGATAGAACATAAATTATCGTCATACAGTGGCAACATGGCTAATGGACCACCGGGTAAAAAGGCTTGTCTGGCGGTGGCGTCGTGGGCGAGTTCGGTGCGCACGGTAGCAACTATGGCATGGTGGCCGTAGTCCCAGAATGTTAGCGGAATACTGCATTGCTGGCGCACCCAAGAGTTGGCTCCGTCGGCGGCAACCACCACGGCTGCACTGACGTTATCGCCATTGGCTAGGGTTAGCCATGCTTCGCGCTCGCCAAAGGCTATGCGCTCAAGGCGTTGGTTTTCAATATGGGTAATGTTGCTTATTTCGCTGGTGCGTTTGGCAAGGGCATAACTGATGGCATCGTTTTCAATGATCGAGCCCAAATAGGCTTCGCTGATGCTGTGAGCGTCGAACTCAATCTTGCCTAGGCCGTCTTTGTCCCATACCGACATTTTTTGATATGGGCTAACACGGCTGTTGTCGAGGTATTGCCAAGCACCGAGGTTTTCCAGCAGTTGTTGGCTGGCTTTGTTAATAGCACTGACGCGCAATTTAGGCTCACCGCTGACCGCTTGGGTTGTGCCAGCATCGATAACCACCACATTAAGGTCGGCATTGGCTAAACCGATTGCGGTTGCAAGCCCGACCATACCACCGCCGACGATGGCAACATCATAAGTTTTAGTTGAAAACATGGTCAATCCTTACCTTAAAATGAGTTAACGCCAGCCCATGGCGGTTTGCGCTACGGGGCGCTTTAACGGCGGTAGCCAAGACAATAAACGCAAACCGATATTGCGTCCGGCAACTAACGGCCAGTATTGATTGGAAAAGCCACGCACTAAAAATTCGATGTTGCTGAGTGTGCTGTCGCGATCGGCTTGGCGAGCGGCTAAATATTGATGCACGATAGCGCTGCTGCCAAGGTCGATTTCGGTTGACCCGTTGCTGCTAAAGGCGTGTTCAAGCACCTTGAGTAATCCTACTACATCACGTAAACCCAGATTAAAACCTTGTCCGGCAATAGGGTGTAACGTTTGCGCGGCGTTACCGACAAATATACAACGATGGTAAATAGGCCGAGGCATGTACGATAATGTGAGTGGATAACTGGCCCGCTGACCCACATCGATAAAGCGGCCAACACGATGGCCAAATGCTTGCTGCAAAGCCGCTAAGAATTCAGCTTTATCCGTATTTTTCAATGCATCAGCTTTGGCTGGCGGTAATGCCCATACCAGTGAATATCGCGCTTGAGTAGAAGGTGTTGATGGCACTGACTTCATCGGCAACAGTGCTAATGGGCCTGTTTGGGTAAAGCGCTCATAAGCCCAGTGTTGATGCGGTTGGTCGGTAATGACATTGGCAACGACAGCCGTTTGATCAAAATCGACTTGCTCTGTAGGCTGTTGTAAATGTTGACGCACAACCGAGTTAGCGCCGTCGGCAGCCACCAGCAACTGACAATGCAGCTGAGTGCCATTATCTAGCGTTAATAAGTGACCGTCTGTTTGGGCTTGTAAATCAGTGACTTTGGCTGGACAAAAAAGACTGACCGATGACTTAGCCAGTTCGTCGAATAACACTTTACCGACCTGAGCGAGTTCGACAACCTGCCCTAGCGCATCTAAGCCTAAGGGTTTAGCGTTTAGCTCGGTCATGCCAAAGTGGCCGCGATCTGACACGTGAATATTTTCGATCGCGGTGCCTAGATGCTGCAACTTGGGCCAAATGCCTAAACGAGTCAGTTCGAAAATAGAACCGTGTGCAATGGCAATAGAGCGAGCATCAAAACCTGGGTGATTGTTATTGGCAACCTGAGCTTCAATTAAGGCGATACGCAGCGGACGCGCTAAAGTGGCTGATGATAACGTGGCAGATGATAACGTAGCAGATAATGTGGCAGATAACTGAGCTAACCCTAAAGCTAACGTGGCACCTGCCATGGCGCCACCCACTATGGCAATATCAACGGCTAGTGGCTGAGTAGTTGTGTGTGCTGTGGTCATACGCTGCGTTGCTGCCTATACCAAAATATTAGTGAAAAGTTGAATGCTCATTGGTGTCATTCAATGGCATGTCTAAACCAAACTCTGAATAACATAAAATAGCTGACATTCTGACAAACTCTTGCAGTTCTTCGTAGGCAACTTCTGATTCTTCGTCATCACCAACATCAAATTCTACTTGAGCGATATCGGCAAGGTCTTTAATCACTTCACGCACATCGGCTGACGCTTTGTCTAGCTCAGGTTGAATGATGGCAATGCCCGTTAAAAAACTTTGAGTCCACAAGGCTAACGCTTCAACGCGATCGCTCAGTGACGTTTCTTCTTCTGGTAATAACAGCGTAAAGCCAAATTCGAAATCGACTAAGCGTGTCACAGTGTCTTGATACAAATCGCTGATCAGCTGTTGTAAGTTTGGCTCTAACGGTTGGCCGTCGTTCATTAACTCAACTAACGGCTTGAGCCAGGCTAAATTTTCTTGCTTTACACCACCACAAATAATCCCAACAAGCGCTCCGTGCACTTCTACTGGATGCTGGCCGACTTCTGCGTAATCTAAGGCCTGTTTTAGTTTTTCAATACATAATGAAGGTGGGATTGCCATGGTAAATTCCTAATAGCGCAATATCTGCTTCAATGCTAGCAGAGTTAGTATGATGCTCCAAATGCTAGTGTGTATTGTGCCCAAATTATGCCTAGACTGAAGCGGATTTGTTCACACAAACAGCAAATAGTTAAAAAGGGATGCTGTTGCCTTGCTCTTTTAAATTCAGCCCTATATAGTTCGCGAACTGACTAAGGAACTGAGGCAACATTATGAGTAACAGTGCTGTTGATATTACCCTATTAGGGCGCACCTACTCTATCGCATGTCCAAAAGGACGCGAAGATGCTTTGCGTACAGTTGCCAGAGAAGTTGAAAACCAACTGACAACCTTAAAGTCGCGTACTAATAATTTAAGCCGTGAAGAGTTAGCCATTATGGCAGCACTGAACATTGGCAATGAATTGTTTGAAGAAAAACAAAAAAACAAACAGTATATGGCGCAAATGGATGAGCGTATTTCGTTATTACAGTCAACGTTGGAAACATCGTTGGTTGAACGAAGCCGCTAGGAAGGCTAAACTAAGATTTCAGAACTAAGCATTGCTTAATTCTACCCTGTTTTGCTCCCTGGGATATTTGCTCGTTGGTTAAGTCCCTGTGCCGATAATTACAAACCCAGGGTGAATGCTTTCGTTAACATTGTGCATGCTCGGATTATACCGAGAAGCCTTAGGAGATGAACATTTACCCGCCTTGAACCTACGGTTCAAGGGCTGCGCCGGCAGCGGTATTTTGGGGAGCATCCTAATTTTATGACAATCACACGCTTTATGACTAACAAAGACAATCGTCCAGTTACGTCAACCTCTTCGGCACGCATTAGCTATTTTGCCACGCCAACAGAATTCGAAGACCCCGTATTTGATAGTGTCGACATGAGTCGCGAGAATATTCGTCGCCATGTAAGACAAGAACGGAATAGCCTCAGCGCTGAAGAACAAAATCAATTAGCCTTAATTGCCAGCCGTCATATGTTAGCCGAAATTCAGGCGCAGTCGGCTCAGCATGTTGCCTTGTATGTCACTCACGATGGTGAGCTTGCTACTCAAAAACTGATTGAAGCATTATGGGATGTCGACATTAATCTTTATTTGCCGCGTATTCATCCGTTTAGTAAGGGTAATTTGTTGTTTGTGCGCTACGATCGCGACTCGGTGATGGTTAACAACCAATATGGTATCAGCGAGCCACAACTCAATGTGCAACATGTCATTACCGTTGATAAGCTCGATATGATCATTACTCCGCTAGTCGCCTTTGATGAACACGGAAATCGTATGGGGATGGGCGGCGGATATTACGACCGCACCTTGGCACAAGTGGTCGATAACAAGCCGTTAGCCGTAGGCTTTGCCCACGACAGTCAGCAAGTCAGCCAAGTGCCTACTGATTTTTGGGATATTCCTTTACCAGTGATTATTACCCCAACGAGACGATTGGCTATTTAAAATAGCTTAATACTATTAAGGTCGTGGCGCTTCGCCCACACCAGACCAAGAAGGGGAAAACTGCTTCCCCCTCTTGGATCACCCCGGCAGCTCCGGCAAAGTGTTCATCCTCATAGCATAATAAAAATCACCTAACGGCTCAGATGGTACATCTGATGTGAATGGACTGACGAATGTCGTGATGACATGGATGTCAAAAAACGACCATGTACCCCCGAGCCTGTTACATATCTGCAAGACAGGAGTCTACATGCCTTGAAACACAGGGATGTGTGATAAAGGCCATGATGTCACTACGGCATTTTCATCACGCTATTTCGGACACTTTGGACGGAGACACGTTGATACTGCTGATTCCTCTTACATACCAACTAGACTTTGTAGAAGGTAAAAATCAAACATAACAGAATGGAAAAAGCCCCATCAATAAACGCTATTGATGGGGCTTTTTAGTTAACTGATTAGACTAAAAATGGGCTTACACAATCGCCTTATCAAGTGCTTGGCTGACATCAGCAATGATGTCGTCGATGTGCTCAATACCCACCGATATGCGCACTAGATCTTCTGATACACCGGCTTTAGCTAATTCGGCACTGTCTAACTGGCGATGGGTGGTACTGGCGGGATGACAAGCTAACGATTTAGCATCACCGATATTGACCAAACGCAGCACCATTTGCAGTGCATCAATAAACTTACCACCAGCAATTTTACCGGCTTCTGCGTTATCGGCTTTAATGCCAAAACTAATAATACCTGAGGCCTTACCACCAGTGATTTTTTGGCAGGTTGCATGGTGTGGGCTGTCTGGTAGTGCTGCGTAATTAACCCAGCTAATACTAGGGTGCTGCTGTAGATATTCGGCTAGCGTAAGCGCATTACTGCAATGACGTTCCATACGTAAACTTAAAGTTTCTAAGCCTTGAAGTAACAAAAATGAACTGTGTGGTGACAAGGCTGCGCCAGTATTACGCAGTGGCACTACGCGGCATCGGCCAATATAAGCGGCGGGTCCAAATGCGTCGGTATACACCACACCGTGATAAGACGGATCAGGTTCGTTAAGTATCGCAAAACGTTTTTTGTTGGCAACCCAGTCAAATTTACCCGAGTCAATAATCACCCCACCAATGGTTGTGCCGTGGCCGCCAATGTATTTAGTGAGCGAATGAATAACAATGTCGGCACCATGATCAAATGCGCGGCACAACACTGGCGTCGCTACAGTGTTATCTACAATTAATGGCACTCCGTGTTTATGGGCAATATCGGCCAAACGTTGTAAGTCGACAATATTACCTGCTGGGTTACCAATCGATTCGCAAAATAGCGCTTTAGTGTTGTCATCAATTAATGCGTCGAGACCATCAAAGTCATCAAACGCCGCCATACGGACTTCAACGCCCTGGCGTGGCAGCGTATGGGCAAATAAGTTATACGTGCCGCCGTACAACTGGCTGGTACTGACAATATTGTCGCCCACTTGGGTTAATGCTTGAATCGCGTAAGTAATCGCAGCCATGCCAGATGCCACAGCCAGTGCACCGATACCGCCTTCAATGGCGGCTAAGCGTTGCTCTAACACACTGGTAGTAGGATTCATGATGCGGGTATAGATGTTGCCTGCCACTTTTAAATCGAACAGGTCGGCACCGTGCTGGGTATCATCGAAGGTATATGAGGTGGTTTGGTATATCGGCACCGCAGCGGCTTTGGTGGTAGCTTCAGACTCGTAGCCATAATGTAGCGCCAATGATTCCAGCTTCATGTTTTCTGCAGACATAGTGACTTCCTTTCGATAATAGCGAGTGTGGATACTGATTAATATCCACACTACCAATTAGCCATCTAGAAGTCTATAACAAATTAACGTCAACATTGCCCCGCACATTAGCGCTTGGCGTTGTATGGATTATTTTAAATGCCTGCCGCCATCAACGGCGTAGCTGCGGCCGGTAACATAATGGCTGGTGTGCAAGTAGTCGACTAAAGCAATAATCTCCGCATTACCAGCTTCTTTGGGCAATATGGCTTTAGCCAACGCTTTGGCTTTGTATGTCTCGCCGTCATCTTCATTAAATAAAATCATCGCAGGAGCAATGGAGTTCACTTTGACATGTGGGGCTAATAAACTGGCAAATGACAGTGTCATATTATGCAATGCTGCTTTACTGGCGGCGTAGGCGATGTGCTTTTTACTGCCCTTTTCGGCAACGTAATCGGTCAGGTGAATAATGTTGCTGGCACCAATACTGTCGTCATTGGTTTTAGCTGCATTAATCAATAATGGTGCTAAGGCAAGATTGATTTGATACGGCGCTGATACGTGAATTTGCATCATTCGCGTCATAGTGTCTGCCGGGCTTAAGCCGTTGTTGTCGGGTAACCAGTCTGACGCATTATGAATAATGGTATCGAGGCGATCATGATGCTCATTGATGTGAGTAATTAATCCATCAATAGATGCTGGATCGGTTAAGTCGCATGAATGTAAACTCGCGCCCAACTTACCGAGCTGTTCAATGCTGTCATAATGGGTGCGATAAGTGCCAATGACATGATGACCTTGAGCCAAATAATATTTGGCCAGTGCATAACCTATGCGTTTACCTACGCCGGTGATCAGTATTGTACGTTCCATAATGCTCTCTTTATTTTCAGCTCTGATACATTGAGCCTTTATCATAATTAAATTAGATGGTTATCTCAAAGCAAACCATTCGAATCTGACTAAAAGCCATCCTAGCGCGTAATAATGACAATCGATAGTGTTTATAAAAAATGACCTCACGATGTGAAGTCATTATTAAAAATCATGCTGTGGCGCTAGCGATCCCGAGTTCAGGCTAGCTATGCCTAAACGTTATGCTAAACGTTACGCTAAAAGTTATGCTAAAAATTCGGCTCGGCTAGCAGGATTGGCCTTAAAGCAGCCGCCAAGTGCAGTGGTTTGTGTGCTTGACGAGGTGTCCATAATGCCACGAGATTTTACGCAGTAATGGGTGGCGTTAATGCTCACTGCAACATCATCGGTCGCCAACAACGTTTGCAGCGCGACTAAAATCTGCTGAGTTAAGCGCTCTTGCACTTGTGGACGCTGAGCAAAAAATCGCACAATTCGGTTAATTTTCGATAAGCCGATAATGTTATCTTTGGGAATATATGCCACTTTGGCGAAACCATCGATAGTAATAAAGTGATGCTCGCAAGTGCTCACAACACTGATATTGCTAATTTTTACCATCTCTTCAACACCCATCTTATTATCGATTTGAGTGATTTTTGGAAAATTAGCATAATCGAGACCCGAGAAAATTTCGTTCACGTACATTTTGGCAATGCGGTGCGGAGTTTCGGCTAAGCTGTCATCGGTTAAATCTAGCCCTAGCGTCGACACAACTTCGGTCATTAAGCCTTTAATGCGCTGGTATTTTTGCTCGCTGGTCATGTCACTTGGCACTAACGGTGTTTCAAGGCCATGGGCGACTAACGCTTGTTGTACTTTTAATGCTTCTGCAGACAACTCTGCGCGAGTTATGTCATTAATGGTCGTCATAATAACATCCTTAAATAATAGGTTGACTAGCTTTGGTATTCTAAAGATAACGACACTGAATCAGCGAAACGCAATGCATGAGGCTTATCAATGGTGACTCTGGCCAGGGTAACGGTTGGGTGCTCACGACAAATATCTAATACGTCGGCAACTAACTTTTCTAATAATAAAAAACGGCCTTCTTCGACATGCTGAATCACTTTTTTGGTGATTACTTTGTAGTTTAGCGCATCGGCAACATCGTCGGTTTGAAACGATCGATCGGCTGGATAATGGATCTCGATATTGATCACCACGTCTTGCTGTTTTTCACGTTCGTCTTGGTTAAACCCAATAAACGTGCGCAAGCGTAAATTGGTCACCTTAATAATGGCTTGGCTTAATGGCATTATTGAACCCTTGTGAATTGTTTTGAATGTATACGCCAAGGTGAAATAAAAAGATCATAAACCTAAACGATTTGACTAAAATTTTGATCGTATTAACTAAAGTAAACTGGCTTGGTGTTTGGGGCGTACAATAGTCAATATAAGCATTCAAAATGTGTGTTTAGTAAGCATTGGCATAAAGAGGTAAATGATGGAACTGACTATTTTTTACGATGGCACTTGCCCGCTGTGTCTCAATGAAATGAAGCAATTAAAGCGTTATGACAATTTAAACCGCATCGGCCTTGAAGACATTAACGCTGCTGATATTAATCTGCGTTTTCCTGATTTAGATGTAGTGCACGCCAATACGGTACTACATGGCTTACAAGCTGATGGTAGTTGGCTGTATGGTTTAGATGTTACCTCAAAAGCTTGGGGATTAACCGGTAAACATGGTTGGATAAAGTTATTACGTTTACCGCTGATTAAACCTGTTGCTGACCTCGCGTATTTGGCCTTTGCCCGTAATCGTTACCGTATATCTTATTTGCTGACAGGTCAAAAACGCTGTGACAATGGCAACTGTAAAATAAAGTAAGGGCAAATAGCATGAGCGATTCTACGACACCAGAAACCATTATTGTGATTGGCGCGTCATCGCTTATAGCACAAGCTTTTGTTGCCAAAACCTTTACTCAACAAGCCTATACTGATCAAGCCGTTATTCAGCAAGCATCAAGCCAGCAGTCAAACAGGTATGATACTTCGCCGCTACAAATCATTACGGTTAGCCGCCAAAATAATTTGATACTACATGAGCTTACGGACAATATTAGCCATCATCATTTCAGCTGTGATTATCAGCAAACCTCAATAGAACAATGTGTTACCAATATCGCAGCCATTGCAGGCAAAGTGACACGAATAGTGATGTGTAATGGTATTTTGCACAGTAAAAAACCGCAAAACGCTGATTCAATTTTAGGGCCTCATTCGGCTAAAGATTCAACATTAATGCCAGAGAAACGCATTGAGGATATTGATGCTCATTCGTTAGAACAGTTGTTTTATGCCAACAGTATTGTGCCTATGTTATGGCTAAGCGCCCTCACCTCATTATTGTCACTACCGCGTCATAAAGTCACTGGCGAACAAAAGTGTGTGATAAGTATTTTGAGCGCCCGCGTTGGCAGTATTTCAGATAACCGTTTAGGCGGCTGGTATGGCTATCGCGCGTCAAAAGCCGCATTAAACATGCTAATCAAAACCACTGCGGTTGAATATGCCAGACGCCTTAAACGAGTCAAACTCATCGCGTTTCATCCTGGTACCACGGACACTCCATTATCAAAACCCTTTCAGGCTAATGTGCCTGCAGGCAAGCTTTTTACCCCAGAATTTGTTGCCAGCCAGCTGTATAACATCATGGCCGATATTGAGCCCAACGGCGAAGCCAGTTACTTAGATTGGCAAGGCAAAGAGATTAGTTGGTAATGCGCCCGCCTATTCACTAAGAATTTTTTAACCAAGAACTCAATAATCAAAAAATGTAGATCCTGTCGATGATCCTATCGATATGGTTTAATAAACCATCGACTCCCCTTCAATGTATCGACAACCCTATCCCCGTTCTTATGGTACTAAGGTGCCAATTAAATAGTGCTGTAATTGTTTTACTCTGAAAGTACTCAATCAGATGTTAGCGAGAATATGCACTAGACATGATCTCGCCATAAAACATGACACAAAGGTTGATGACATACCTTGTCATTGCCACTATTGAATTAAGGGAACCGATACTATGTCGACGTTACAAACTGGACTCAAAGGGAAAGTGGCACTTATTACCGGCTCCACTAGCGGCATTGGCCTCGCTACCGCGCATGTACTTGCCGAACAAGGTTGTCATATCGTATTGCATGGCTTAATGGCCCAAGATGAAGGGCAGACTTTAGCAGCTGAGTTTGCAACCCAATACCAAATAAAGACCTTTTTCAGCAATGCTGACTTAAGAGACGCTAACTGCATACATGCGTTTATGGACAGTGCGATTAATGCATTAGGCAGTATTGATATTTTGGTTAACAATGCTGGGATTCAGCACACCCAAGATGTCGCAAACTTTCCGGTCGAAAAGTGGAATGACATCATTGCGATTAACTTGTCTTCCGCTTTTCATACGATTCAAAAAGTCGTGCCTGCAATGGCTGAAAAAAAGTGGGGACGAATTATCAATATTGCCTCAGTACATGGCTTAGTCGCCTCGGCCAATAAGGTAGCCTATTGTGCAGCAAAACATGGAATTATTGGCTTAACCAAGGTGGTCGCGATTGAATGCGCTGAACAAGGAATTACCGTCAACGCAATTTGCCCTGGATGGGTGGATACCCCGCTTATCGGCAAACAAATTGACAGCATAGCAAGCGATAAAAATTTGAGTTATGAAGACGCTAAATATCAACTCGTGACAGCCAAGCAGCCGTTACCAGAAATGCTGGCACCGAGACAAATCGGTGAGTTTGTTTTATTTCTTTGTGGTGGTGCCGCAAGAGGCATTACCGGTGCAGCTTTACCAATGGATGGTGCGTGGACAGCGCAATAAGCTTGGAGTTATTGTTCTATAAAATGGTAGCATTATATTCAATGTTAGCCCTTATTCACATCGATAAGGGCTTTTTAATGCCTAACAGGCAAGGCTTCAATTAATGATGACAAACTAGGCCATGAATTTAGCAATGTGTTGATAGGTTGCCATGCATTCATCTTTCACTACATCGTGCAGCAACATATAGGCGTGGATCATGCCGTCGAACGAATGATGTTCAACATCAACACCAGCAGCAGTTAAGGCCTTCGCATAGGCTATGCCCTCATCCCGAAGCGGATCGCAGCCTGCAGTAAAAATAAGGGTTTTAGGCAATTTAACAGACATAGCCCCAAACAAAGGTGAAGCCTGTTTAATGACATCTACATCGGTAGATTGAAAGTACTGCTCGAAATACCACTTTATACGAGTGGTTTCGAGTAAGAATCCAGTGCCATTACTGTCTAATGATGGGCTGTTTAAGGTGTAATCGACACTCGGGTAAATAAGAATTTGTTGGTCGATGTTAATCCGCTTATCGGTCAAACTTTTCATGCTTAAACTGGTGCAAATGGCGCCACCAGCACTGTCACCAATAATAGTGACATAGTGTTGATGGTTAACATCACCCAGTAACTCAGCGTAACGTATTAATACCTGTTCGCAGTCATCAATCCCTGCAGGATATGGATATTCAGGCGCGAGCCGGTATTCAACCGATATCACCACACACTGCGCTGCACTGGCAAGGTGACGACAAATAGGATCGTAAAGCGCCACACTGCCACACATGTGCCCGCCACCATGAAAATGCAATAACACTGGCAAAGGTTTATCTGGTGCAGGGCTATAAATCCTGACGGAAATTGTACGGTCGGGTAACGTTAGCATTTTATCTGCTATGTAACTCACCGCTAGTGAATCACTCATTAACGCGCCGAGTTTATGTAGACTTTCGCGCAATATTGTCGGTGTAAATTGGACATTATTTTGTTTAGCCAAGGCGATATTGCTGTTGGCTAACGCCAGAAAATCAGTGAGTTTAGGGGAAACGGTTCCTCGCATTATATTCACTCCTTTGGTTTTCCTGTTTCGGGTAGAAAATAGCTGCCAACAAAAACGGTGCCACTGAGTATGGTGATCATCACAAATGAACTGACATAACTGCCATCGTTTAAATCAACCAATTTGCCAAACACCCACAACACAATAGTCGAAATCAGGTAGCTGATTGACCAAAACAGGCTAAACACCACGGTGATTTTTTGCCCCGTCATATCAGGAAGTTCGTGAGGAATAGACACTAATGCAGTCACAGGGAAAAAGATAAAAAAGCCCAATATGATAGCGCATGTTATTTGCAGCCAAGGCTCAGTACTAAAAGATAACCCCAAAACGGTGATAAAAATAATCAAACCACTTAAGCGAAGAATAGGAAGACGTAACGGATTTTTACGGCTATATAACATCCCCGCAATGGTGCCGACAATACCAAAACCAATCACCCATTTACTTTGGCTTATCCCCGCTTGAGGATAGAAAGTGAATAGACAAATATAAAACGAAAGCAGCCCAGAATAGGTAAAAGCATAAGCCCAATTGAACTTATCTTTTAAGCCTTCAAGATAACCATATATTGCAGGCTCTGTTCCAGATGCATTATTCGCTGGCTGTGGAGTATCAAACTTAACCAGTAGCCACACAATGGCCAGAACCAAGCTCGCGCCTGAAAACAACACTAAGCTATTTTGCCAGCTGCCTGTGAGGGCGTTAATACTGGTCATGCCCCATAAAATAATTGCCGTACCTACGTTAAATGCCACCGCATTTAAACCATTAACCACTGGGCGGTCTTCAGGGGAAAACCACAGCATCACAATCGGGTTAAAGTACACAATCATAAAGGCTCCGCCTAAGCCCATTAGAAAACGACTCACCAACAGTAACTCATAACTCGTCGCTAACGGTGTCACTATCCCAACAACAATTAATAACGCGGCTAACAAAAAGGCGTACTTTATCCCAAACTTTACCGCGACGTACGCAGCACTAAACGTACCGACTATTTTTGCGAGCGTGACGGCACCACTGATAAAACTTGCCGACGCTAAACTCTCAATCTGCATCGATGCCATAATGTTATTCATGCTGGCGGTGCCGCCAACCCATGCCATGGCAAAAAGCACATAACTCGTAAAGACTAAACCTTCGACCAAATATCTATGGGTTATTTTCATAGGCGCTATCGGTACCTTAAATGACACTAATGGAGTTAAATCATGTTATCTGATGGGTATGGATAAATAAGTACTACCTTAGTGCACCGCATCATTAAAAATCTTTATCAAACAGGGCGTCTAGTGTAGTTTCGCAAGGATAAACAATAAAAATAATTGGGGAATAACTTGCAGGCTTGGTTATCTATCGATACTTGGTTGATCAGTTCAATTTCGATTGCTTATCTTGCAATGCTGTTTGTGGTTGCACAGTGGGGGCAAAATCGTTCCATAACAAAATTAGCCCAAAAGCCGTGGGTCTATAGCCTGTCGTTAGGGGTATGCTGCACATCATGGGCGTTTTATGGCACCGTTGGACAAGCTGCAACAACGGGCGCATGGCTGGCCCCAATTTATATTGGTTCGATCATTTGCTTAGTACTGGCGTGGCCGATGCTAATGCGCACGCTGCAAATAATCAAAAGCCAAAACCTCACTTCTATTGCCGACTTTATTGCGTGCCGTTTTGACCGTTCGCCTAAAATTGCCGCCAGCGTTGCCATAGTGTCACTACTGGGAACCATTCCTTATATTGCCTTGCAGTTAAGGGCCATCAGTACCAGCTTTGATTTACTAACAGGCACGTTTCAGTCCGGTATTAGCACCGCATTTGTGGTGACCATTGTATTAATTATCTTTAGTATTTTGTTCGGCACCCGCCAACTGTCTGCCAGTAAACACAATCAAGGCTTAGTACTGGCTATTGCGTTTAGCTCTATCGTGAAGTTATTTGCCCTGACTGCCGTCGGTATTTTTGCCACTTTCTTTATATTCGATGGCTTTGGTGATTTACTGACTCAAGGCCAACATATTAAACAAACCAGCCAATCAGACTCGACTTACCTTGTGGTTTCTCAGGTTATTTTGGGTGCTATTACTATCTATGCGTTACCGCAACAATTTCATATGATGATGATTGAAAACAATCATGACGAAGAGCTTAAATCAGCACGTTGGATGGTGCCATTATACCTGTTATTGATTAATATTTTTGTATTGCCGATTGCATTAGCTGGGCAGCTTAGCTTCCCTGGCGGCAGTGTCGGCGCAGATACCTATGTACTAACATTACCGCTATTTTATCAACAAGCATGGCTAGGCATATTGGTTTATGTCGGTGGACTCGCGGCGGCAACCGCAATGGTTATTGTGGCGGCAATTGTATTGAGCACGATGATTTCGACAGAAATTTTAACGCCATTACTATTACGACTACCAAAATTTAGCTCTCAACAAACCCCGCAGTTATCAGGCATTTTATTAAATTTACGTCGTATCTCTATCGCGGTCATTTTATTATCCGCTTTTGCATTTGAACGCTTTATCGATCAACAAAATCATTTAGCCAGTATTGGCTTGTTGTCATTTGTGTTGTTATCTCAATTTGCGCCCGCCGCGGTAGGCGCCTTATATTGGCGAAATGCCACCACCCAAGGTGCCTTTGTGGGGCTAATAATGGGCAGTATTGTGTGGCTTTATACGCTACTGTTGCCGGCTACTTTTCCCGATGCACATTGGGTTAAATTTGGATTATTTGATATTGCGTGGTTAACGCCGACAGCCTTATTTGGCTTAAGCGGTTTGGATAATATTAGCCACGGCGTATTTTACAGTTTAGTGGCTAACATTAGCTGCTTTGTGGTGATTTCACTGCTTAAAGAACAAAGCGTTGGCGAGGTTTTACAAGCTGACTTATTTGTAAACAGAAAACAGATTCAACTAGAACGGCACTTATCAGTAGAGGATTTAGCCAGTTTATTAAATCGTTTTATTAACAAAGACGAAGCAGATGCACTTATTGCAGAATCTAAAAAACACACAGGCAAAGATCAGCAACAACAGCTTGTTGATTACACTCGCTTAAAACTGTCTGGCGTACTCGGTTCTGCCTCTACCAGAATGGTGATGAGCGCCGCATCACGCAGCCAGCAGGTGCCACTAGAAGATGTAGTTAGCATTGTCGACGAAGCCAGCCAAATCTTTGAATTTAACCGAGAACTGCTGCAATCTGGCGTGGAGAATATTGAGCAAGGCATCAGTGTTGTCGATGCCGATATGCGCTTAGTGGCTTGGAATCAACGCTATATTGAACTGTTAGGTTACCCTAAAGATTACGTCAAAGCGGGTCTGCACATTGAACAACTGATTAGATTTAATATCGACAGAGGTATTATTGTCGGTGACGAGGCTCACCAGCTAGTTGAAAAGCGCTTAGCTCATATGCGCTGCGGTAGCCCTCATCATTTCCAACGCACTATGTTAGATGGAAAAGTACTGGAGATTCGCGGCCAAGCCATGCCAGGCGGCGGCTTTGTGAGTACTTTTGCTGATATTACTGCCCACATTGAAGCAGAAAAAGCCTTACAACTGGCCAATGAAACACTTGAAAAACGGGTTGAAAGCCGCACTCAGGAACTTGAAAAAGCCAAAGCTGAAGCGGAAGCTGCTAATAGCAGTAAAACCCGCTTTTTGGCCGCGGCCAGTCATGACTTAATGCAACCTTTTAATGCCTTAACCTTATTTACTGAGATGCTAAAGCAAAGGGTCAAATCAACTGAACTGCATGACCTCGCAACCAATATTGAAGACTCATTAAGCGTGGTGGAGAGTTTACTATCCGATCTGGTTGAGATATCTCGCTTAGACAGTAACTCGCTAAAAACCGAAAAAAGCCAATTTGCGATTGATGATTTATTGTCAACATTAGTCAATGAATTTAAAGCATTATCGGTTCAACAAGGTATTGATTTTAACTACCAAATATCTTCTTGTTTTGTAGAAAGTGACCAAAGACTGCTTCGCCGTATTATTCAGAACTTTTTATCTAATGCGTTTCATTACTCCCCTTCGGGCAAACGCAATCAGCAAGTAATATCCCAAACGTCTTCGCCTGACAATAAAGCAAATCTGCTGACTAGCAATACCGAGTTTGTCCCTAAAGTGTTATTAGGCGTTAGGCGGCTTGAGCACGCTTTATTAATCCAAGTTTGGGACAATGGCCCAGGTATTCCGATCGATAAACAACAAGCCATTTTTTGTGAATTTGAACGCTTAGAGCTCACTCGTGAAATTCCGGGATTAGGACTAGGTTTGGCGATATGCGATCGAATTGCCAAGTTGTTGGATATCAACATATCGCTGCATTCTGAAGTGGGTAAAGGCACGTGTTTTAGTGTTGAAATACCCCGTGTATTACTGCAGAAAAAACCAGTAAAAGTGACTGAAACGGCCGAAGATGACATAAGCAGTGACAACACTAATATCACCGTGATGGTTATCGACAATGACGACCTGATGCTAAAAGCGATTTCTACATTACTCAGCGATTGGGGATGTAATGTCATTACCGCAAAAGACCAACCCAGTGCCATACTGCAATTGGCAAATAACCCACAACCCAAACTGATTATTGCTGACTATCACTTAGAAGATGATAAAAATGGTGTGGACTTAGTACAGTATTTATTAGCCAATCACCTGACGATAAGCCGTAACCAACCCACCTGTGTTATCTGCTCAGCGGACCCTTCGGAAGCCGTTAGGCAACACACCAGCAGTGCGCAATTTAGCTTTGTGCGTAAACCACTTAAGGCAATAGCCTTAAAGCGGATAATTAAACAACTGACGCCTGAATAACTAATATTTTCAATAGATTAATGACCACAAAAAATGCCTCACATGGAGGCATTTGGGTTAACTCTTTTTATCGCTATTCTTATTATCGATCAGTAACCGCAATCAATGGCGATAACTATTCATTGCGACAATAACCGTTCGTTAGGGCAATCGATTTATGCTTGTACATCCACCTGCTGGTTTTCAGTTGAAGTAATCATTAATTGTTGAAACACCAGCCCAGCTTGCGTGCGATTATTGATTTCGAGTTTGAGTAAAATCGCTGAGACATGTTTTTTTACTGTGGTTTCTTTAATGTTTAAATCATACGCTATTTGTTTGTTGAGCCTACCATTGGCAATATTGGCCAGCACAGTGTACTGCTGCGGTGTGAGTTGAGCTAATTGCTTTGCTAAACGTTGATGTTCTGCCGCGGTGTGTTGATCGGCACTGATATTGGTGTGATCTGGAAGCCAAACACCTCCTTCAAGCACAGTATCAATCGCCGTCGATATTTGGGTTAGATTGGCTGATTTTGGAATGAAAGCACTGGCGCCAAAATTGATCGCCTTACGGATAATCTCCGGCTGGTCGTCTGATGACACCATAATAACCACAATGTCGGGGAAGTGATTTTGCAATAACGTCAGTCCAGTAAAACCATCGTTTCCCGGCATATGCAAATCAATAAAGATAAGCTCAATATCTGAGTGCTGCTCCACAATAGCGATTAACTCCTGAAAGTTTTCCGCCTCTAGCACTTGTGCATTGTTAACACTTTTAAGCACGGCTTGGGTTAACGCGGCACGAAATAGTGGATGGTCATCTGCAATGGCCACTTTAATTTGAGACATCATTGGCTCCCTAACATTGCGTTGATATTGTTATGGTTCACTCTTTATGAGCAATAAAAAGAATAACCGGTTCTAAAGAGACCGGCTATCCTTATCTACATCAATTAAACAAGGTTTTAGAAGACATAGCCAACGGTTAATGAAATGGTCTCTGGGTCGCCATAATATCCAATTAGGGTGTTATCGCCGCCTAGCCCTGGTGTAAAATCACCATTGCCTGTTGGCGTGACAAAGGCATAGTTACCCACTAAATACTCTTCATCGGTGACGTTTTTCCAATGTAATCCAGCATTCCAATGGCCATCATTACTATACCAATTCACACCAAAATTCAGCAATCCGTATCCATCCTGACTCAATAAGTTATCCACTACCGCTAAGTCATAATCGCTGCGGTAATAGTAATTACCATTAATGATAAAGCTGCCAATATCAGCTTCAATACTGTAACTAAACCCTAGGTTTGCCGTGGTGTCTGGGGTATTAGTAATGGTGTATGTATCACTAATATCTATTTTAGTCCCGAGGTCGTCGTAAGAGATCACTTCGTCAAAAGTAGCGTCAATTAAGCCGACATTAGCAAATAAGTTAAGTGAGTCTGTCGCAGCGTATTCAACTTCAAGCTCTAGGCCTGTCGCGGTTGACTTACCGATGTTTCCTAAACGCTGATTAAGGTCTGAACTGTCCTCGCCGGGTAACACTGTGACAAACTGTCGGTCTTTATGATCAAGGTAAAATAGCGTGGCATTAACACGAAGATTATCGTTCCATTCGCTCTTCATGCCAATTTCATATGAGTTAACCGTTTCAGGATCAACAGCTGGTTCAGCACCTGTTGCTCGTGGATTAAACGTACCCGATTTGAACCCCTGTGAGTAGCTGGTAAACACCATCATATCTTCATTTACTTGGTATTCTAAACCGATCCGCGGATTGAATTTAGACCATGTTTCTTCATCATCTAGCACTTTAGGTACTTGAGATTCAATTAAGGCGTCATCGCGTACAAATCCAGGGTACCAGTCAGTTTCTGGATAAATGCTATCGAATATCACGCCATTATAAACCGTGGCTTCTTTAGATTCGCGGGTGTAACGACCGCCTAATGTCATCGATAGCTTTTCAGTGAAATCGTATGAACCTTGCACATAAGCAGCATAGCTTTCGCTATTATTACAGCCACTCACCTCACGGGTTAGACCACCATATGCTTTAAAGGCTTCTTCTAAAATAGCATCGAAAACACCACAAGAATCACCGTCAAAATAATAAATCCCCGACACTAAGTTGAGATTATCACCCACATAGTTCACTTGAAACTCTTGGCTAAATTGCTCATCTTCGTAAATAGCGGGCACATCGAAAATACGTAAGCTGGTATTATCAAAGTCGATGTTAGTCAGTGACTCGCCTTCACGCTTGGCTGTCACCGACTTTACGCTCCAATTTTCATTGAGGTTATATTCAACCGTCGCACTCCACCCTTCTGTTTCGACTTTGTTCCATGTAGGCATACTGGTGTAGGAGTCGAATTTGCTATCAGGTACTGGTGCATCAGTTAATAAGCTAGGAAGTAGGCGATAGCCCCCTTTTGAGTTGGAGTCATCTTGGGTTTTATCATACGTAAAACGCATAAACAGATCGTCTGTTGGCGTGTATTCAACGCTTAAACGACCCGCCATCACATCTTTGTTATAGTTTTCGGTATCTTGGCCATCTAATGCCGAGGTTTTAAATTCACCAAAACCGTCACGGTTTAAACTCGCAAAGGCAAAACCGACATAGAGCTTGTCATCAACAATGGGTAACTGCCCTGCAATTTTGGCATCCTTTTGGCCATAACTGCCGACGGTACCTTTAAGGCTTAACTCTCCATCACCAGACATTTTTTTGGTTACATACTTAATCGCACCACCAATGGTGTTTTTGCCGTATAACGTGCCTTGTGGCCCCCGAAGTACCTCAATACGTTGTACATCAAGAATGTCTAACACTGCACCTTGCGGACGCGCAATATAGACGTCATCAATGTAAATGCCAACCCCAGGCTCGTAGCCCCAAAGTGGATCTTCTTGACCCACACCACGAATAAAAGCGGTAAGCGTAGAGTTAGTGCCTCGGCTAGATTGTAATGTGGTATTGGGCGAAAACTGCTGAATTTCAGTCATCACGCTGATGCCGTTTTCTGCCAACTCGGTAGCACTGACCGATGTCACTGCCACAGGTACATTTTGCAAGCTTTCAACTGTTTTGCGTGCTGTCACTTCAATGCGCTCTAATACAGGTTGTTTGTCGCCGCTATTATTTTGTTCTTCTGCGGCAACGGCATACTGCGCGTTTAACACTGACGAAATGGCTAAAGCAATACAGCTCATTTTAATAGTATTCTGTTTCATACAGATCCCCGTTGTAATATTTATTATTAATGGTTTTGCTTACTACTAATTCTGGTTTACGACTGATTTTGATTTATAACTATTTGTTCACATATTGACTGTATCGCATTTTCAACAGCATTGAATCGGTACTATAGTAGTATGTGTTTTTGTCTAGGTATTAAAAAAACAAACAATTAATTAATAACAAAAACAGAATGTTATATATTTTACTTTGATTAAAGCCCCCAAAGCTTAATCACTTCTATCACACTGCTTATTGGTGCCCTAAGCAGATAATCACTTTCTTCACCTCCATGTTTTATGTCTGGATTGACGGCAATGCCGTGACCAAAATCGTTAATAGTAACGAGTTCGATTGACTGCTTATTCTGAGGATCTTTCCAGCGCGAAATACTGTATCCAGATTCATTTGACACCGTTGGCTTAGCGTTAGATTGAGTTAACACTTGCCATTGAGATGCGAGCATTTGCGCATTGTTAGCATTGACGACATTGTCACTGTCACCTGTCCAAATACTTAATGAAGGCCAACGTGTTTGTTGAGGGTGTATTGCTTTAGCAAATTGGGCTAATTCTTCAACCGACTGCGCTGGCCCTTGCTTCATACAAGAGATGGCTTTGATCAAATTGTCGGCACAGGGATATGGCAACCCAGCGATGACTGCTCCGCTTTGAAATAGATTTGGATAATTGACGATTGCAGCGCTCGCCATGGCGCCACCCGCTGATAACCCGATGACATAAACATGCTTGGCAGCTAGTTTTTCTTGAGTGGTGACTATCATGTTTTTTATCGATAACATTTCACCACTGTCTATCTGCGTATCTTGACTTGCAAACCAGTTGAAACAACCCTTTACGTTATTGTCATAGCTTTGTTGTGGCACTAAAACCGCAAAATGATTATCTAACGCCAATGACGTTAGGCCACTTTTATCCGCCAATTCGACACCGTCTTGAATACAACCATGCAGTAACACGACTAAAGATAAATCCCCTGCATGAGAAGCATTTGAGGCTTGCGTCACAGGAAGATAAAAGCTTGTCAGCGCACCGGGATTATCACCAAAATCGGTGAGTGGTATATAAGGGGTGTCGGTTGCTTGAGCCGGTAGCATCGAAAAAATCCAACCCAGTAAAAGCAGCGGCATGGTTAAGCTGTATTTTTTATTTCTCATTTAAGCGACTTCCAAATTTAACATATTAGTAACTTGCAGAATTTTGCGGCAAACAGCAATGGCACTTTAGATCCACATGGAAAACGGATACCAGTAAGGCAATCAAAGATTGGGTGATAAGCCTGTAGCAATGCTGGATTGTGG